>JAFSEA010000089.1 GCA_017435965.1 Oscillospiraceae bacterium | reverse complement strand
ATTGTCCCCTATTCCGTTTACAATGCCGGTATTTCTTGCGATTGCAAGTTCTTTTGCAAAATAATCGGATTCCGAAACATCCGCAAAATTCTCCGTATCATCGGAAGAAAGACCGAATGCACGGACAAGGAGAATTGCAAAATCTGCTCTTGTGATATTATTTGCAGGTGAGAAAGTATTCTCGCTTGTTCCCTTGATTATTCCTTCATCTGCAAGGGCGTTGATAGCCGACTCCGCCCAGGCGTGGTTTTCGAGGTCAGTAAATCGAATTGTTGTTTCAGGAACATCAGGAGTTTCAACTTCAGGTGTTGAAGGTATAGCAGGTGTGGATGTTCCTCCGCCACCTCCTGCACCGCCTCCGGACGTTGAACCATAAACGGTTATAGTGAAATATTGAGTGTTGGTTCTTCCGCATTCGTCAACAGCATCTATTGCCACAAGGTTATCACCAATCTGCGATGCAGTTGGCTTCCATGTGAATTTACCGGTCTCTGCATCAAGTGCTCCACCTCTCGGAAGTGTTCTTGCCGAATACATCACCCTTCCACTTTCAGTAGCCGTTGCATTCACCGTCACCGAAATCGAGCTTCCTACAGAAGTGCTGAGGTTATCAGATAACTCATCAAATACGGGAGCAGGGTTTTCTTCATACGCCATCGGTATGTTAAAACTCTTTCCGACTGCAACATCATAGTTGTATCCGAGTTCCTCTTTTTTGGCATTGACAAAACTGCTTATAAGAGTTACATTTCCAAGCTTGACTCTTCCATGAGTTTCATCTGTCATTTCAACACTTTCGATGACATACGTTGAGTTGCCGTAATTTTCACGTTCCACATCAATAATACGACCCGAAAGCTCATTCGCTACAGACTGTTCAATCTCGCAGTCAAACTCAACATCAATCCAGTTGTCAAAGGAAAGCTCTTTTTGGAAATCGACTATTTTTCCTTCTATTTCAGAATCAAGATTTTCGAACTTAGTTTCATCGTTTCCAATCATTTCGCCATCGTTTATGTAGCTATAAATGTTCTTTCCGTTTGAATCGGTTGTCCAGACTCCGACGAAACCGCGGAAATCAAATACATCTCCAACGTTATATGTCACGGTATTATTCTGTGCATAGACGATATAATCAATTCTTCCGTCAATAAGCTCAACCTTAACAGCCTTTGCCATATCAGTCTTACCCGGAGTTCCTGAAATTACGGTTACGGGAACATTTTCGATTGACTTAATGTAGCGACTTCCGTCATATGGCTCGATTACTGTTGTAAAGAGTGTGTTAAGGTCACGTCCTTTACGGCGAACAAGCATATATTCAAGATGCTCTACAGTTCCGTAGGTACTTGATGTTCTCGGAGGCTTACCGTTTGCAAGTGTTATCTCATCAGCATTCCAATCATTTACCATTGTCATACGGAGATGTATATTTTGTTTGTCGTTCCTTGACTGGTTCCAAAGGTCCTTAATTTCCCAATCAACGTAGAACTCGCCTATTCCCGGAGCATCGGCACGCTTGATATCATTAAGCCATGTATAGCCTACCGGATATTTGAGAACGACATCGTTGCTTCCGGAAACCGACCACGGATCTTCACCATACATAACCGCAGGTCCGGCGTAGCTTCCCGTCGCCTGTGCTTTCAGGTTGATATTTTCCGAAACTGCCGGATCTTCTTTGCTGAACGCATGGAAGGAATACAGATGGTCGTTTCCTCCGAGGACTTTGAAGAAGTCGATACCATATGATATCTCATCATCATAGTCCACCATAACTACCGTACGACGGTATTCATCCGTTGTTGCATATACAACAGATGCATCCACATCCATCACCTTAACCCTTGTGTCCTTCTGGTCAAAATGAAGCGGTATTGCATTATAAGCACCGGTATCCTGAGATTTTTCGTTTACAACAACGGTATTGTGTGCCAGGGTTACATTCTGCCATTGATTTCTGTTAGGGTCCTTACCTGCTGTTTCCGGATATCCCAAGTCACTTGTAAGCGGAATGCCATATGCATCTATACCAAGATTCAGTTTATCTTTATGTGAATGTGACTGTGCACCGCCAAAATACATCCAGAAATCATGCTGAGTGTCCCGAATTCCCGACGAAGCATTTGCCTTGTGGAGTGTTCCACCCTTCATAGCCACAAAGCCATAACCTGAAAGAAGTGAATTCTTGTCGTAATCATATTCACCATACTGCTTTATAATCTTCTCTACATCGGTTTTTAGACTTTCCGGATTCTTCGTGAAAATATCATAGTGCAAATCATCGAGATCTCCACCCTTGATAAAATACAGATGCTGAGCAATTTCAATATCTCCCGTTTCTTTGAATGCATTTATCATAACGCTGTCATTATCGGGAAGAAGTGAATATTTTCCGACTACACCTGAATCACCGATAGGAGCAAGACCTCTGCGAATCACAGTAAGCGGAGCATATGATTTTATCATCGCAACAAACTTCGGATGCTCATAGAGATTTACGCTTTCACCTTCATCGTATTTTACGAGAACATCGGCAACTTCAGTCATCTGAGTTACCCAGATTCTGTTATAACCAGGTGCAGATTCACTTCCCTGTCCATCACGTGAAACATCGTTTATAAGACGTTTGTTTATTTCACCACCGGTATTATACGATGTACTATCACTTTCGCTGTAGTTGAACAGCCACTTAAACATATCATCTGTTTCAGGATGAGTATCGAGAACAATTGCTGCACAAGCCAAAGTTGACTGATGTGAACCGAAGTTTCCTTCAATGGAGCAACGCTGAATTTCACGATATATTTCTCGAAGGATTCCATCTTCAATGTTCTTTCTTACCTTTTCGGGACTTGCTTTATCATTCTTTTCGCTATTGTTATACGCTTTTGACTTTTCAGCAAGGAAAGATACTACATAGGGATCGTCATACATCGGGAACAGCGCATCATAGCTCTCTGAAAATGCAGCTGCAGGACCTGTTTCCCATATTGCACCAAGAATTTTACCATGTTTTGCTCCACCATCGGAGTTTGAATAGTTAAGCAGATACGGACGAAGGTCATATCCCGGATATACATCTGCAACTCTGTCAAGAAGTATCGCACCAACTCTGCCATACTTTACATCGCCTGTATACATATACGCCTGTGAAAGAGTTTCAAGCGCATTTCTGATTACTCCCGGATTGGAACCGGATGTATGCCACAGACCATAATGATTATAGTATGCAATGTATGTATGCATTTCTTTGCATCCGTTTGAGTAGCTTCTTCCGGTATCGTAACCGAAGCCATCATCAACGCCCCACTTTTCCGAAGTCTCGTTACCTGTAAGCTTGACAGGACAGCTGTCTGTTCCAACTTCGGGATAAAGCGTGTTCTTAAGATATCCCGTGCCGTAGGTTCCTCCGAACTCTTCTTCATGACGCTTTAAAGCAAGTTCTCGGTTAAAGATTCCGTGCTCGTCGCGACCGAGTTGATAGAAGCTTGCAAAGTCGTTTGACGGGAACTTTCTCTTACAGCTCGGACATTGTATTTTCCAGGAATCCACCAACGGTTTTGATATCCATGAATATGAGCCGTAATCCTGAAGCAGGTTGACTCCGCAATAGCGGCAAGTATAGCGATCAGGGTCATTTCTGAAGCCTACCGTAGATGCTCTCGGAATTCCTTCACCGGGCACCATTTCCCAAAGCATATCCTCAAGTCCGAGATATTTTTCAGCACTCGCAATTACAGACTTTGATTCGGATCTCGCCCAATTATACTTAGTTATGTTTTCACGAGCAGCATCCACCATTTCATCTGTATAGTAAGTTCTTCCCGTTTTTCCCTCACGGACAGAAATGTATACTTCGGCACTTTTTTCAGTTCCTTCATAAAGAACCGTTACACCTATTTTTGCACTTCCGAGTCCCTTGGGAGTTGCATAGCCTGTATCCGATACCTCCGCAATCTCCGGATTTTCAGTTACCCAAGCAACCTGAGCATTTGAAATATCAACATCAGTACCGTCATCTGCTTTTCCGATGACTTCAAGCTGAACACCTTCGGTATCCGGATTCATAACGAAGAACGGTGCTTCTATCTCAACATTAAAAAGATCTTTTTCCTCTGTTGGCGCACCCTGCGGTACGACTTTTACCGAAATTTCCTTCGTCTTGATATCACCGTTGGCTTTTGCAGTCACGGTAATTGTTGTTTCTCCGATTCCCGCTGCTGTTATCATTCCGCTTTCCGAAACTTCTGCAACGTCGGAGTCTGAGCTATCATAGGAAAAGATTATATCCTTTTCGGCTTCTCCGTCGGATTCACTTTGTCTGCTATAAACAAAGCCATCAGCCGCTTTAATCCCGGCAGAAATCTCTTCCGTTGCTCCCGATTCAATTACGAAGCTGTCTTTTGCCGTTGTTACTTCACAAATTGTCGGAAGTCCCTCAATTGCGGCAAAGCGAACATATGCAGGATACATATAGTAGTTTCTTGACACTTCCTTTGTGGCATACGGACGAAGAGTGAGCTTATGAGTACCCTTTTCAAGATACAAGGAGCGAAGATTCAATATGCTCTTCATTCCTCTCAGATGATCTGCGCAGAAAGAGGTTTCACCGACATATTTTCCATCGATGTATATATTTACATATTCAGCACCATAACCGTTTGTTGATCCTCTCACGAAAATCGGCGAGTAATTACCGGTATACGGAACTGTAAAGTCTACGGCAAAATCACGATTGGAGGAATTGGTTGTGATATAGAGAAAGCTGTTATAGAGATATGTGTTCTTGACAGTACTGTGAGAAAGTGACCAATCCACCTGCCAGCCGTATTTATCAATTGTTACATTCTCAATCTTTTTCTCTTTTGCACCACCGAAATTAAGGATAAAATCACGCAAATCGGTTTCCACAACTGTCACTTCAACCTCATTGGTTGTAACCGTTGCCCCACCGAGAGTTATCTCTGCGCTGATTTTGACTTTTGCACCCTCAATCTCACCAAAAATCATATTGTTGGCATCAATGCTGACACCACCAACAGGATCGCTTTCAATGTTCCACTTTATGTCGGCATTTGTGAAATCGGCATCAAATCCGCTTTCCATCTTTCCCGAAAGCACTATAGGTTCATCACGAAGATATCCCACAGTCGGCGGACAGGAAAGCTCTGCGGATACTATGGGAGAGATATCGGAAACTATGATTTCGCACTCTGCATATGCATTATTATCACCAAGGAAGAGAGTTGCCGAAAATTTTCCTCTTCCCGCACGAAGTCCTGTTATGTTTCCGTTTTCATCAACCGAAATAATTTCCGGAGTAAGCGATTCAAATATAACATTTCCACCGGACATATCGGCGATACTGCCATCTGACATAAAGCCTATGGGAACAGCAGTCGTTTTCTCACCGGCATCAATCGTTTCCAACGCTGTGGTCAACTCTGCGTACAAAAGCTTCATTTCAAAGCCCGATGTTGTGACGCTGACATCGCTTTCTCTCGTTATTCCCTCAAGAGTCAGCTTACCGGAAATAGTTGCAGTTCCATTCTTTCCGCCGCAGGTTGCAACAGTTGATGCAACATTTATGCTGAGTGGCATTTTATATACCGTGCTGTCTTCGAACTCCGATACAATATTTTCATCCGAAGACTTGATTTCAAAGCCATCAGCCAAAGTTCCTTTATCCACGGAAATATAATGACCGAGTGTTGTATACGGTTTTGAAATAACGGTAAATGTTCCTCCGCCATCCACAGTCGTGTCTCCGCTGATTTCCATTTCAAGACCTGCATAGCCCACTTCACGAAGTTCAAAATCGTCCATCCAGATTGTTCCGCTATATCCCGTTTTGCCAACCCCCACCGAAGGAGCTCTGATATTCAACCTCGGAGAAATATAAAGTTTATCTGCTTGCCACTCCGAATCAACATACAGAGGAACAACTACTTCCTGCCATTCACTAAAGGTTTCATTCCAATTTTCAAAGTTGTTTATATCGGCATTTCCGCCCGGGACGTAGGCAAGTGCTGAGCTTGATGTTCCGGTTGCGTTATTATAGGCGTATAGATTATACCTGATTGTGGGATATTCTCCGTCTTCAGGTTTCTGAATATCCGTCTTTACTTTGAGAGTGAGCTGATAGAACTTACCGGGTTCAACAACAACTCGCTCTCCATTTCTCTTCAGAAGTATTGTCACCATATTTTCCGGCATCGGAAGATCAGGGTTAAATGTAAACGCAAGAGCACGGTTATCCGCATTCCCGTCTTTTTCCTCTGTCTCAATGCCTGCACGGAAGAATACCGGAGTTTCCGGAGCCGTATCATTGCGCGTATAATCCCAGACCCATTCATCTTCTTCAAAATCAGGGTTTAAATGCTCCATCATATTTCTTCCCGCAGGTGCAACAATGAGACTGTATTCTGCAGTTCTCGAAACACCTTTATAGGTTATGTTTGCAATAATCTTTGTCTGACCGTTGCTTTTTGCTGTAACAAGTCCGGTCTCTGAAACCGTAGCAACATTTTCATCCGATGATGAATATTCAATGAAAAGCTTTGATGTATCAATATTATCTATCTCAATTCCAACATCGTCATAAAACCTATATTCAATCTGCTTTTCCGTCATATTCGGCATCGGATCATTTTCATCAAGAAGTCCATGAACGGAAATTGCCGCTTTATCAAACTCCCCTGCCGGAGGTTTGATTGTAAACGTTGTCGGCTTTACATCAAAAAACACTCTTGTTCCAGAGGTTAGCGGAACGAAGTTCTCATTCTTTCCGACAGGATGGAACATAAGATAATATGTATAATCAGAATCAAGGTAAACTTCATTAGAAGTCAAAGTTTTCACTTCAGATTTTTCCGAATACATATCAATACTTGCAAGCTTATTCTTGTCACCAAGAGATTTGATATATGTAGTCAGACTTCCGCTTCCATTTCCCGATGCACCATATACAAATTCAGGTAGTGTCCCGTCATTTTTAACAAGATATACGTTCGTTATGGGAGAGCTTTCCTTTGCAAGATAGCTGAGTTTTGGGATATATGTTCCGCTTTCGGGAACTTTAAGCTCAATGGCGTATGCCGCAGCGCCGCCATCTGCACGACTTTCGTATGCATTCCACAAAAGTCCTGCAGAGTCGGCATATGTGTTATAAACATAGCAGGTTGCCGCCGCTTTCCAAGGGGATGTGACATTAGAAAGAACAGTATCAAATGTCATTTCTGCAAGAGATGTGCGCTGTACATTTGTGGAGCTTCCGAAAGCTTCACGGCTGAAATTATAAGTATATTCCTTTGTTGCTCTTTCAAGTTCTTTTACGGTAATACTTACGTCATCCGAAAAGTCAGTTCCGTCAAGAGTTGCGGTTATTGTAACTTCACCCTTTGCAACTGCGGTAACAACACCATCGGAAGAAACGGTCGCAATATTATCATCGGAGCTTTTATAGGTAACGCCTTCTGTCACAATTTTGTTTCCGCTGAGAGACCACACCTCGGTTGAGATAAGCTTTGTTGTCTCCCCTGCCATAAGCGTTGCAGATTCAGCTGAAAGATAAAGTCCGGTCAGTTCATCAACGGGTTCTTCAACCTTAGGGGCGAGCTTAAAAGACTCAAGATAAACCTCAAGAAGCTCTTTTGTTCCTGATGCAACAAAACCTTCATTTTTTCCGACTGTACGGAAAAGGAGGTAATATTTGCTGTTTCCGTCAAGAGTAAGCTCTACGTTGTTGAAATTCTCTGTCACTTTATTCGTATATGCGGTGGTATCTCCCCACAAATCTAAATTTTTGAGCTTATACTGATTGTCAAGATTTAATATGTAGTTGTATGTGCCGGAATGATCATTTCCCGATGCCGCGAACTGAATACTGTCGGTCGTAAGAGTCCCCGATACAGTACCTTCTTTTACAAGATACACATCAACTATCGGTGCGCTGTTTCTTGCAAGATATGTAAGCGACGGAATATACACGCCGCCTTCCGGTACATATATCTCCACACCGAAACAGCCGTATCCGCTGTCAGCACGATTTGCATATGCATTCCAATAAAGACCGTAAGCATTTGCCTGTGCATTGTAAAGATAACGCGAGCCTGCTACCTTCCATGAATCCGTAGCATCGGAATCAAGAGAGTCATACGTCATTTCAGCAAGTGCTGACCTTGCGATGTTTGAAATGCTGCCAAATGCCTCCTTTGTAAAAAGGTAGTTATAGTCCCTTGCATATTCCTCCGCAGCAAAGCCTTGCGGTATCATTGTTGCTACAAGCAGAATTGCAAGTACGACTGACGTGATTTTTTTCATTTTTTCTACCTCCAAATTATCGTTGTTTTCATGTTTCGTACAGAAATTCCCTATAAGAAACCCGGTTTTAGCTTATTATAACATTTTTCAAAAAATAAATATACACAACTTCGTTGAACAATCGTCCCAAAACTCAAATTCTTAATTTATTGCAAACCGGAAACGCGTATCATCCTAATACCACATCGGAAAATTCGTGTTCCAGATATTGTTATACAGATTAAAATACATATCCTGTCCATGAGGACGCTTCTCAAAATCTAAAAGTCGTCTTCCGAACGGGGCTACAATGCACGAATCAATCGGTATAATCTCTGCCTCGCCATTTCTCACGCCTTTGCCCACGGCTGTTATTAAGGGACTGCCGATTATTTCGTCCGGCGATATCCACTGACCGAGCTTTTCAATTTCCCAGCACTCTCTAAAGCCTTTGAACTTGAGCCAGAACGCCTGCGGTAGCCGGTTTGCCTTTTTACGAAACCATTCTACCGAAATATCCCCGTCGTTTTCCCACAGCCAAAAGTGCGGCAGTCCGTATTTTTCGGAAAGCTCTTTTTCAAACTCGAGCTTATATAAATACGTATCGCCCTTTTTATAGCTCTCTTTCACATCTGCCGGATATATTCCGCCGCGATAGTCCGGAAGCCCCGGCTTTGTGTCATCCCACAATGCCCATTCTGTATTTTCGGGTGTTAATGTAAGATACTTTTCTTTATATCTTTCATAATCGTTTCTGTCAAAGAGCTGCCAGCTTATTTCGATATCCGGTGTGTGCTCACACTTTTCAAAGCCTGCCGGATTCGGCTCGGACAGTATATAATCAACATTTACCCCGAGTGCTTTCCCAGCTTCTTTTATGTAGCTTCGTTGCTCCTCCCACGAGGCTTCAAAATGCTTTTTTCGTTCCGTGTCAATCGTGCTTTCAAGCTCGTCATGAAACCAGTCGTTCTTATTGTCAAAATACTTTTGCAAACACAGTCCCCATGTGTGTTCGGGAGCAAGGAGAAGATTTTCTCGAAGGTCTGCATCATTCACACCTTGCGTTTCGATATGCCTTAAAAGCTCGCGATACATACCGACCTTCTTCGGGTCTGTACCGGCTCCGTGAATCCACGTATCACCTATCTCACGGTCAACAACCGGTAGATTTGGCATTTTCATTATTCTTTCAGCAACATCGTTGAGTGTTGCAGCGTGCACGGTGCAATCGGGGTATTTTTCTGAAAGTGTTTTATAAACATTTAAAACATCCTGCTCTGACTGCGGACCGATGTTGTCATTCGTGTGAGCGAAATATACTGCGAAGTCGCCGTAATCGGAGTATTCGCCGTAGCTGTCTTCATATGCGACAATGATTTCGTCCTTTCCGCATCTCCACCGAAACACCGCCGGAACATCGGGGTTCGGCGTAGCAGGGTTTACGCCGATGTGCAGAAATTCAACCCCTGCTTTTTTCATAAGAGGAATCATTCCCCTCGTATGCCCCGGAACATCTGTCATCTTCGAGCCGATTGTCCTTCTGCAAAATCTTTCATCGAGCTCCTTTGATATCCCAAGACTGTATTCAAACAGTTCTTTATTCATAAGCTCTGTGTGGGTGGTAAACGGAAGTGCGTGCCAGGTGATTATTCCGTCTCGTATTGCCTGTTCGACCGTGCCGCTCGCATCCTCTTTCAGCGCTTTCCATATAATCCACGAGCCGACAGTCCACACAAATGGAGTTTTTGTATCTTTGAGCTTGTACCCCACCTTTATTGCGTTCGGGATAAAGACATCCAGATAATTTCTCACTACATTTTTCGCATAGTCTGTATATCCGATATCAAGGTGTGTTTTAAATACCAAGAGTATTTCCTTTTTCATTTCTTTTCCTCCCAAGAGTAAATATCTAATTCTATTGTAGCATTTTTTCTGCAAATGTGATATAATTGGTTCAAGGAAAATATAAAAAATTCCATATTTTAAGGAAATGTAGAGTATGAAAAACTATAAAATCGAGCCAGAGAGTCTTGTTCAATCCCAAAATGGTATAGATGTAGATTTTATCGAAAGTCAGTCTCCAAAAGTAACTGCGATTGCTCACATTCACAGTTCTATTGAATTTCTGTATTTTACGTGCGGAGAATTCAAAATAACAATTAATGAAGAAAGCTTTTTTCTCCACAAAGGGGATCTCGTTCTTTTTCCAAAACATTCAATACACTCGGCAACAGCGATTTCCGATACCGGTGGTTCGTATTACGTTTTCAAGGTTCATCCGACAACAATCAAAGACATTGTAGAACCGGAAAAGGAAGATTCTTTTCAACTCTTCTTTTCTCTCGATAATGTGGCCGCAAACCTTATATGGCGAAAAAACACTCTTGAAGAAAACGGTTTTATACTTTTGATACAGGACATAATCAAAGAATACGACTCTTATGATTATTTTTCCACGGTCTCACAAAAGCTAAGCTTATTCAGGCTTCTTCTCGCAATTATTCGTAATCCGCAAAAAAGAACTGCGGAAGCATTTGATAAGGTAAAAATCGGAACATGTTCGATTTCGTATGTTCATAAAGCCTATGAATATATAAACGCAAATTACGCTACCGATATCAGCGCCGAAGATCTTGCAAACAGTTTGAATATAAGCTATAAATATTTTCTTGATTGCTTTTCACAAGCAACAGGAGAAGGATTCAAAGCATATCTGAACAAAACAAGGATAAAGCACGCAAAAAGCAAGCTTATAAATTCAAACGTTTCCATAAGTGAAGTAGGTTCTGCTGTAGGCTACAATAGTACATCATATTTTATCCTTGAGTTTAAAAAGCAAACAGGTATGACACCTTTGCAATATGTTAAGAAATACCGTGACAAAGGTGTTGAATTTTAGCCCTCTTTATAAACAATAGATTAAGGTGGTGATTGACTTGAATAAACTTTCTGTAAAATACATAAGCGAAAAATACGGATATCTGCAAGCAGTTCCGATAGAATTCGGCATCAAATGTACTGCTTCATCCGTTTCTGCCATTCATATTCACGACTGTTCCGAGATCTGGTATGCACTATGTGGTGAGGCAATCCACATAGTAGGAGAGGAAACTTTCATCCAAACCGCAGGCACTTGTGTTGCCGTTCCTGCATTTGTTCCCCATGATATCAGAGTTCAAAAAAAGGAAGATACTCCTATCTTTGTTGCAATAAATGTTTCTGATGCTGCCATGCTTAAACGGGGATATGACTATTTTTCTTATCACAACAAGAGAATACACTTTGAGAAAAAGACACTTCCCATATTTACGAAACTTTCTCCCGAAAAGACTATTCAGGCAAACAGCATCATACACAAATTAAGTGCTGAGTTTTCTGCTTTACCCGACACAAGCTTTGATATCCTACTTGATTTATATGCAGATTTTCTGCGGATTCTCGGCGGTGAAGAAAGTGATTTTAAGCTTTCCAAATCCCTTGCAAGCCGAACGGATGCAATTTTAAAAGCAACAAACTACATTTTTGCAAATCGGAAAGAAAAAATCACGTTGAAAAATCTGTGCGAATTCACAAATATGTCACGAAGCCGATTCTGCGAAAATTTCACCAAAATAACAGGCTGTTCACCGATGGATTACCTTTTTTACATCAGAATGACACAAGCAAAAACACAATTTTTACTCCGAGGAAAAAGCCTTTCTGAGGTTGCAGAGTCAGTCGGAGCTTCTGACAAAGCTCATTTTTGTCGATTGTTTAAGAAGCGTTACGGATTGACACCCTCCCAATACAAAAAGCTCTATCAAAAGAAAGAGTTGTTTGGTGATCTGGAAGCTCGCGAACGACGATCTAACCTAAACTATCTTTTTGAATATTTTTCAAAAAACACCGCACAGGGAAAATAATCTTCCCGTGCGGTGTTTTTGTAATCTACTTTTTGCAGCTAAATATTTTTTGATGAAAACTATATCTTCAGCCTAAATATTTCACGACATAAGTTGCTATTATTTTTGCGTATTCAACCAGTTTATCACATTCGATATATTCATCCGGTTGATGTGCTCCGCCGTATGCATTGAAATCTCTGCCTATTCCGAAACCAAAGGCGTTTTTCGCACCGTATTTCAGAATAACAGATAAATCAGAGAGACAGGATGCACAAGGAGTGAGAGTTCTTCCGCTTGCCTCTAAAGCTGCCGCCTGCATATCACGAATTGAATCATTGTCGGGATCCGAATATGCATAATGGAAGAATCGTGTGTGAGGAGTGAACCCATCGCCGATTATGCCCATTGGACGAAGCTTTTCTGAGATTGTTTTGTCAAGTGCTGCGAGCTCTTCCATAATTTCTTCCTTGGTTTTATCAGTATACATAAGGAAAAGAACTTCTCCCACACCGAGATCTGCCCCGTTATCGCCGGCTTTTACATGCATATATCTAAATGAAGTATCGGGAATTATCGTTCCCTCATAAAATTTGTTGTTTGAAAGTTCTTCACGCCTTCTTTTTGCAAAAGCTTCAAGCTCTTCCATTACAACAACAGAAGCTTTTGCTGCAAGAGCTGCACTATCTACGTTCTTTTCGGTATGATAGCGATAATTTGCTTCCATGCCACCGGAAGCACAGTGCCAGATTTCAAAGTTTTTACAATCCATATTCACTATGCGCTCTGTGGGATAACGAAGAACTGTTGCAAGAGCACCGTTTGACCCACCGTGTTCTTCATCACAATATGCGGTGAAGAGTATATTCTTCTTCGGAACAAAACCAGTATCCCGAAGAAGTTTAATAATAAACAGAGCTGTTGCAAGGGCATATTTATCATCGCAAGCACCTCTACCCCAGATCTTACCGTCACGAACTTCACCTACAAGAGGAGATATACTCCAGTTTGCAATATCACCTATTCTTACGGTGTCGGAATGTCCCATAAGCATAAGGGCATCTTCATTCTCAATTCCCTTCCAACGTGCAGTTACGTTATATCTGTTTTCAAGACCTCTGCCACCAAGGTGATCGGGATGGTCTGCATAGCCTTCAAGATCAAGCGGTGAATACATTTCAGTCTCAAGGCCAAGCTCAATACATAATTTCTTTATATACTCTGCACATTCTTTTTCTTTTCCGTAAGAACCGTAGTTTTCGGAATTTATGTGGATAAGACTGCAAAGAAGCTCATACAACTCTTCTTTTTTATCTTCAATTGCCGAGCAAAGCTTTTTAATGTCCATAATCTTTCTCCTCCATATTTTTTAAGAGACAAGGCAAGCAGATTTTATATCCGCTTGCCGATTGTCTTCTTTTTATGATTTTTTTGAGTGGTTAAATCTGTGCCAGCCGCCGAGAACTTCGGGATCACCCTTGTCGTCTGCGAGAAGCTCTTTATAGTTCTCGCAAACTTTTCTCACAGCATTTATGTACTGGTCAATTATTTCGGGTCTGAAATGCTTAAACCACGGGAAGAAAAATGCCTTTTTATTGATTGTTGCAGAAACAGGCAAATCCTTATCCATTTCACGGATATCGGTGCTTGTAAAGCGTATACGTGTGGGCTTTCCGTTGTTGTATATATCTGCTGTGTTGTGAATCGGATGTGTGTGAAGCGGACGGTTGATTCCGGGATTTACCGGAACACCCTCAGCTCTCAAAGCCTCACAGAAGCGAGAGATTGAAAGACCTCCAAGCTCTTCGGAATTATAGAGACCGACAGGAACATACCAACCTGCCATAGTTGATCCGTCACTTTCATCGACTTTTATGATGCGAACCCCCGGAAGGTCCATTATTCCGTCTCTGAAATAGTTCATTGCCTTATTTATCTCTACACAACGCTCATCATAATGACGGAGCTGAACTCTTCCCATTGCAGCAGAAAGCTGATGCATTCTGTGCTTATATCCACCGAGAGGGAGCCCTGCAAATTCTTTAAGATAATCAGTTTCGATATTGCCTGTGTTAAAACGCTCATAAGAACCGAAAGCAACTGCACGCTCATATATCTCAAGATTGTTTGTCCAGAGAATACCGGCCTCGCCTATTGCAAAAGATTTACCGGACATAAGGGATGCGGCACCGATATCGCCGATTGTTCCGAGGTTTCTGCCTTTATATTTTCCGCCCTGAGCGTGAGAAACATCTTCGATTACTTTGAGATTATGCTTCTTCGCAATCTCCATAATCGGATCCATATCGGCAGGATGAGCACAATAGTGAACAACCATAATTGCCTTTGTTCTGTCTGTAATTTTTTCCTCTATTTTCTTGGGATCAATGCAAAGAGTGTTGGGGTCAACATCGGCAAAAGCAACACTTGCACCAAGAGCATATGCACTTGTACAGCTTGCCCAGTATGTAATACTCGGACAGATGAGCTCATCACCGTGACCAAGACCCACGCCATACATTGCCGCATGAAGAGCCGCAGTTCCGTTATTTGTGCCAAGCGCATATTTCGCACCAACCCATTCACAGAATTCCTTTTCAAATTCCTTTGTGACATCCGTTCCACTCATTCCGCCTTTGTTGAGTACCTCAAGGACAGCTTCGCGGTCTTCATCTGTGACGACAGGCCATTTAATGAGGTCGCTGCCGTCATTTTTTCCCGAGCCGACATAAGTTACTGCCGGCTCTCCCCCGAATATAGCGAGTTTTGACATTTTATTCTCCTCCGATTTTTATTTCATATAATCCAAAATTCTTTTGATAAGTACTGCAACCTCTGCACGTGTTGTGTAATCGTTTGGAGCGATAAGACCATTCTTGCCGTTTATAAGCCCTGCCGTTATGAGTGCCGAT
>JAFSEA010000088.1 GCA_017435965.1 Oscillospiraceae bacterium | reverse complement strand
CATCACGGAGCCATGCACTTCCTGCTTCCGGTGCAAATGTGAGTCCGCCGGATCGAACTTTCTGAATACGCTGCATAAGCTCAACGGAGAAATTATCTGCACGAAGAGACGGAAGCTGTAGGCTTATATTTCTCGGCTCACACCAATCGAGAAGTCCGTCTGCAAGCTCGGGAAGCTCTTTATAGTCACTTGTTGAAAGGGATGCAAGAGAGATTTCCTCATAGCCTGTGACCTCGCACATTTCCTTGCCGTGCTCAATAAGAGTTTTTGCTTTCTTTGCACGTACCGGACGGTATGCATAGCCTGCCTGACAGAATCGGCAACCACGGATACAACCGCGGAAAACCTCAAGAGAAACACGGTCGTGGACAATTTCCGTGGAAGGAACTATAACCTTCTTCGGGACATAAACAGAGTCAAAATCTTCTATTATGCGCTTTACAACGACTTCCGGTGCACCATCCTTCGGTGTTGCCGATGCAATTGTGCCGTCGTCTTTGTATTCTATATCATAGAGTGAAGGAACATATGTTCCGGGAATCTGTGCGGCAAGACGCAAAAACTCTTTTTTGCTCTTACCTTCCGCCTTGCATTTTTTATGAAGATTGCAAAGCTCTATCATCTGCTCTTCACCCTCGCCGATGCTAAACAGATCAACAAAATCGCAAAGAGGCTCGGGGTTATAAGCACATGGTCCTCCTGCAACAATGAGAGGCTCATCCTCGCCTCTTTCATCAGCTCTCACGGTTATTCCGCCGAGGGAAAGCATATTGAGAACTGCAGTATAGCTCATTTCATACTGCAGAGTGAAACCGACTATATCGAAATCACAAAGAGGATCACCACTCTCCAGAGCAAAGAGCTTCTTATCATACTTGCGGAGCTGTTCCTCCATATCAACCCAGGGAGCAAAACAACGCTCACACCACACATCGGGTTCTTCATTCATAACGCCATAGAGAATGCGAAGACCCATATGAGACATACCTATCTCATACGTATCGGGAAAGCAGAAAGCAAAGCGAAGCTTCACATCCTCTTTATTCTTGATAACCTCATTATACTCACCGCCTGTATAACGACCGGGCTTCTGAACTGCGGCAAGCATTCTTTTCTTTATCTTATCCATAAAAACAAATCCCTTCATAACGAGAAAACATATATAGTTATTCTATCATATAATCACACCAAAAGGCAACTAAAAAAGCGGTGGAAATCCACCGCTTTAAAAAATCTCATTATGCTTTTTTGAAGAATGCTACTGCAATTGCACCGGGGCCTGCGTGAGTGCCTACTACACTTCCGATAGCGGCAGAGCGAAGCTCACCTGCATCCTTCCAATAGTCTCTGCTATCTTCAAGATATTTTTTCAGGAGCGAATCATCATTGCCGGTATATCCGAAAACAAACGGTTTTGAGGTATCGACTCCGCCACGTTCTTCAATCGCATTAGTGAGAGCTTCCGCCACCTGCTTTGCTCCACGGACTTTTCCCGCCATTTCAACTACACCGTCTTTTATCTCAATGAGAGGTTTGATAGCGAGAAGACCACCTGCAAAAGCAACGGTTTTGGAAATTCTTCCGCCCTTTTTAAGATACTCAAGAGTATCGAGAACAGCCACAAGTGAGAGCTTATCCTTTATATCATCAAGCTCTTTTGCAATACTCTCTGCATCCATACCACTCTCTGCAAGAGAAAGTGCATATTCAACAAGAACACCACTCATAATTGTAACGGCAGAGCTGTTTACAACAAAGACCTTTCCCTCAAAATCTTCAGCAGCTATCATTGCACTCTGATATGTTCCGGAAAGCTTTCCCGAAAGAGTTATAACAACGGCACTTCCCCCATTTTGGGTTGCTTCCTCATATGCTTTTGCAAACAGCTCGGGAGATGGCTGACTTGTTGTGGGAAGCTCTTTCGCCTCTTCAAGTTTTTCATAAAACTCCTTGTGGGAAATCTGAACTCTGTCTACAAACTCCTCACCGCCAAAATTTATCATAAGCGGAACAACACAAACCTTTTCCTCAATCTTCGGAAGAAGGTCAGCACTTGAATCTACAATTATTCTTACTTTACTATTTTCACCCATACCCTCATTCTCCTTTTAATAACGGTTCTTTCTCGCAAAATTTTTTCAAGTTGTTTATTATAAGTTCAAAGGATCGATAGAACGTTGCCCGATCCTCATCACTTAACCCCTCTCCGCCGGCTTCAACTGCAAGGGTTGAAACCTCGTTGATTTTTGAAAAAATTTTTTTTCCCTTTGATGTGAGAAAAAACTTCGACTTATACTTTTTTATGCCGTTATTGTTATCTTCCATCACAAGCTCTTTTCCTTTAAGCTCGGACAAAGTTTTTGAAATAGCCGCCTTATCTTCCACACAGAGATAAGTAAGCTCGGACGGAGTTATGCCTTCCCTGCTTTTACCTATATAAAACAGGCACATTACATGTGAGCCGCGAAGTCCGAGAATTTTCATCTCATGAGCCTTTATTTTCATAACATACTTATATGCCGCCGTGACATATGAAGTAAAGTCCTCAAAGCGGGAATGCATCGTTTCAGCTCCCTTCAGCAAAAATTGTTGAATTATCAACAATTTTCATTATAACACTTTTTTGTTGAAAAGTCAACAAATTTTATCGAATAAAAAAACTCCCGAAAATACGGGAGTTTTTTCATTATTACTGATTGTCTTCCTGGCGCATCTTTGCAAAGCAATCGCTGCAGTATACAGGACGGTCAGTCTTCGGCTCGAACGGAACCTTTGCCTCTCCGCCGCAAGCTGCACATGTAGCGGTGAAGTACTCTCTCGGGCCACGGCTTGCAGCCTTACGAGCGTCGCGGCAAGCTTTGCAACGCCGCGGCTCGTTCTGGAAACCGCGCTCTGCATAGAATTCCTGCTCACCAGCTGTGAACACAAACTCTGCTCCGCATTCTTTGCACTGTAATGTCTTGTCTTCGTACATTTTGATACCCTCTCTTTGACTTAAGACTTGCCCCAGGACGGACTTCCACCGACACCTCTAATTGCGCTCTGATTGATTTAAGCTACTTGGGCATTTGTTATATATGCTACACAGGTTTTACCTGATGTCGCCTCGGGACGTGAGATACTGCGCAAACTTACGCCGTATTCTCTGCACCGCATTGTCAACGGACTTTTGCGGTTTTGAAACTCTTTTAGATATCTCATCATATGAAAGACCTTCAAGATAAAGGTCAAGAACACGCTTTTCAAACTTTGAAAGAAGCTCGGACACCGCCTGAAGAAGTTCACGATATGACTCTTCACCGATAATCTGTTCTACAGGGTCAAGAGAAGCATCCGAAAAAGCCACAATGCTTTCAAGATTGATTTCGGAATCCTCGGCACTTCCCACGGAAATACAATTACCCGAAGGGATGCGTTTTTCACGCATTGTGTGACGGATTGCCGAATAGATTCTGCTTCTGATACACAAAGCAACAAAAGTTCGGAATGAAGCGCAACGTGCCTCGTCAAATTCCGAAATTGCCTTTACTACACCTATCATACCTTCCTGAATAAGGTCTTCATTATCGCCACCCGCAAGAAAATACGGACGGGTAAAACTCCTGACATACGGCGTGTATCTCACAATCAAAGCTTCTTCCGCCCTATTCTCGCCGCCACGGTAAAGGTGTATCAATTCTTCATCTTTTAAGTTTTCAAATGCATCCAAATCGAGTACCACCAATTGACTCAATATCATTTTGTATTATAACCGACACATGGTCAAATGTCAAGCAATAATTACAAAAAATTGATAAAGTTTTAAGATTTTTTTATCTTCATAGCCAAAATATTTACTTTTTTAGCTTTACAACCTTTGCGATGGCATCCGCAATCTCGCCCGCGACAGAGGAAACATCCCTTGAATTTTTACCTTCTGCCACAACGCTCAAAACAGGCTCCGACTCCGACACAAGAATATATACTCTTCCGTCTTCACCGAGTTTTTCTTCCGCCTTGTGCAATGCTTTTTTTGTGTGCCACGCATCGAGAACATCTTCTTTAATGTCATCAGGTACCTTGACATTTATTTTTATCTGTGGATAATTTCGAACCTCACTCAATGCCTCGGAAGTTTTCTTTCCGAATTCCTTCAACGCCGATAAGAATTGAACGGCGGTAAGCTCTCCATCGCTTTCTTTTGAGAATTCTTTAAAAATGACGTGTCCCGAAACTTCTCCGCCCAAGGCGTATCCGTTTTCGCTCATAAATTCGGAAATTGTGTTTTTCTTTATGTCCACACCCTCTGCGAAAATACCATTTTCTTTTGCATACGCATAAATTCCGAGATTACTTTCACTTGCTATAACAAATGTTTTGTGAGGAAGCTTACCGCGTGCATTCAACGACTTTGCACAGAGTGCCGTTATTCTGTTTCCGTCTATCACATCGCCTTTTTCATCCGTTGCAAGGCACAGCACTCCATCACCGTCAAATGCAATGCCCACATCATACTTGCCGGCAGCAACAGCAGAACGCAATTTTTCGAGTCTCGATGTTCCGCAATCTGAATTTATGTTTTTTCCGTCAGGGGAAGCATTGATGATGTCGAACTCTGCATCTAACCCCTCTAAAATCATCGGAGCACACCTATATGTTGAACCATTGGCACAGTCTACAAGAATGCGCATTCCCGAAAGATCTCCAAGAACGGTGTTCTTTATATGTTCCGAATACTCTTTTGCCGCATCGTCGAATCGATATATTCTTCCTATATCCATGCCCATGGAAAGCTCAATGCCCTTTTTGGAAGACACAAGCTTTTCAAGCCTTTTCTCAAACACTTCGGAAAGCTTTGTTCCTTTTGAATCAAGTATTTTTATTGCGTTAAACTCCACAGGATTGCTTGATGCAGAAATTACGACAGATGCATCTGCTCCGTGTTTTTCCGCAATATACGCTACCGCAGGGGTGGGGATATAACCGAGAAGACCTACTCTTGCACCTGCAGACGAAAGTCCTGCCGCCATCGAACATTCAAGCATATCCGATGAAATTCTTGTATCCTTTCCTATATACACTTTTGCCTTGCGACCGTTTTCATCCTCAAGCACCTTCGCAAGTGCCTGTCCGAGACGATAGACAAGCTCACACGTTATATCTTCGTTTACCACACCGTAAATTCCGTCAGAACCAAAAAGCTTACCCATTTTCTACCCTCCGACAAAATCAAAGTTCAAGTTGTCCCTCAAAAGGTATTCCGAGATGGTCATACGCACGTTTTGTGACGCATCTTCCACGCGGCGTTCGACTTAAATATCCCAACTGCATAAGATAAGGCTCAACAACATCCTCAATAGTGACAGCCTCCTCACCGATTGTGGCGGCAAGGGTATCAAGTCCCACAGGACCACCTGCGAAATTATAAATTATGCTTTCCATAACTCTGCGGTCGGTCATATCAAGACCGATTTCATCTATTTCAAGGGCATTGAGTGCCATATCCGCAACAGCTCTTGTTATCGCTCCGTCCGCCCTTACCTCGGCATAGTCACGGACACGCTTGAGAATTCTGTTTGCAATACGGGGAGTGCCACGGCTTCTTCGTGCAATTTCCGAAGCCCCCGTTTCGTCAATTCTTATACCAAGTATATCCGCACTGCGCTTTACTATATTTGCAAGCTCTTCCGGCGAATACATTTCAAGACGCATTATCACACCGAAACGGTCACGAAGAGGTGATGTGAGCTGACCTGCCCTTGTTGTTGCACCGATAAGCGTAAACTTATGAAGACCGAGTCTGACACTTCTTGCAGAAGGCCCTTTTCCTATAATAATATCAAGTGCATAGTCCTCCATTGCAGGATAAAGCACCTCTTCAATACTGCGATTGAGACGATGTATTTCATCTATAAAGAGAACATCGCCGTCGTTAAGGCTTGTGAGAAGTGCCGCAAGGTCACCGGTTTTCTCGATGGCAGGACCTGATGTTGTTCTGATATTCACACCCATTTCGTTTGCAATAATCGTTGCAAGAGTGGTCTTGCCAAGCCCCGGAGGTCCGTAGAGAAGAATATGGTCAAGAGGTTCTCCTCTTCCCCTTGCCGCCTCAATGCATACAGACAGCATATCCTTAACCTTTTCCTGACCCATATACTCGGAAAGAGTTTTTGGGCGAAGGGTGTTTTCGTTATCGTCGTGGTTTGTGAGCATGGAGGACACCATACGTTCCTCTTCTGCATATTCCTCCGCAGAAGGACTGTTGAATTCTATACTCATGGGTTATCCCCCGCTTTCTATCTCATAAGTCTTGCAAGCGCAAGCTTGATTATATCTTCTGTTGACATCGAAGAAACATCCGCACCTTTAAGTGCCATTGAGATTTCTTCTCTGTTATATCCGAGAGCAATAAGTGCTTCATATGCTTCTGAATCTGCTGCCGATTTCATTGCTTTTACACCGGCAGAAGCCTGCGTAAATCCCGAAAGCTCAATACTGCTCTTTGCTATCTTATCCTTAAGCTCAAGAATGATTCTTCCTGCAAGCTTTTTACCCACACCACTCGCCGCAAGAATTGGCTTATCATCATCGGTGCTTACCGCAAGAGCAAGAGAAGAAGGAGTGACTGCAGAAAGGATAGAAACTGCAACTTTAGGACCGACTCCCGAGATAGAAGTGAGAAGACGGAAGCACTCAAGCTCATCTTTATCATAAAAGCCGAACAAGTCCATCGCATCCTCACGGACATTGAGATGAGTGTAAATCCTTGAAACGCTTCCCACCTTAAGCTTTGCAAGAGTATTGAGCGACACGGTGCAAAAGAAACCTACACCACCGACATCAACAACTATTGAATTCTGCCCCATTTCGGCAATCGTACCATTTAAATAGCTGAACATATCATCATTCCTTATTCTACAAATTCATAAGAAGACTTCCCGTGCTGTTTGCGTGGCAGAGTGCTATCGCAAGTGCATCCGCCGCATCATCGGGTCTTGGTATTTTTTTTAGTCCGAGAAGCCTTTTTGTCATATCCATAATTTGTTGTTTTTCGGCTCTGCCATATCCCACTACGGACATTTTAACCTGAAGTGGTGTATACTCATACACCTTTACACCGCATTTGACACAGGCAAGAAGAATAACACCTCTTGCCTGGCTTACATTTATGGCAGTTTTTTCATTTGTGTTAAAATAGAGCTTTTCTATCGCAACGTGATCCGGTCTGAATGTAGAGAGAAGCTCCATCATATTGTCGTATATTTCGGAAAGTCTGTCTTCTATCGGATTTCCCGCTTCGGTGCGAATAACACCATATACTTTTGGCTTCATTCCATCGGTATCAAGAACACCATAGCCGACTATTGCATATCCGGGGTCTATTCCGAGAATTATCATCTTCTTTTCCCCCGTCTCTTGTTTTTATCTTCTCCATATGGCTTTGATGCAGATGCAGCCTTTCTTACAGTTGTGTTCTTTACTTTATCCGGGCGGATAAGCGAGCGTTTTGATGTTCCTATAAGATCACGCCTTCCGCTTTTCTCCAGAGCTTCTTTTACAAGTGTACGACACTCGGGTCTTCTCCATTGAAGAAGCGCTCTCTGCATCGCTTTTTCGTGGGGATCCTTCGGCACATATACCTTTTCCATAGTCATCGGGTCAAGCTCTGTATAATACATACAGGTGGCAATAGTGCCCGGAGTAGGATAAAAATCCTGCACCTGCTCCGGCATATGCCCGATACTGTTTAAGTATTCCGCAAGGCTCACCGCATCCCTTAATGTTGCCCCTGGGTGAGACGATATAAAATACGGCACAAGAAACTGATTCTTACCATACGCTTTATCAAGCTCGAAGAACTTTTTATAAAATCTTCTATACACATCAAATCTTGGTTTTCCCATATATCGAAGCACGCTGTCGCAGCAATGCTCCGGAGCAACCTTGAGCTGACCGCTTACATGATACCTGACAAGCTCTTTGAAAAACTCGTCGGATTTATCTGCCATAACATAGTCAAAGCGAACTCCCGAACGGATAAAGACACGCTTTATTTTCGGAATCTTACGGAGCTTGCGAAGAAGCTCAATATAATCGCTGTGGTCTACATTCAGATTCTTACAAGGTGTGGGTGCAAGGCAATTTTTCTTGCACATACCTCTTTCCTTCTGCCCTTCACAGGAGGTATGTCTGAAGTTCGCCGTAGGGCCTCCAACATCGTGGATATAGCCTTTGAAGTCCGACATCTTTGAAATAGCTTCCGCTTCATTAACAACAGATTCGTGACTTCTCGTGCTTATCATCCTCCCCTGATGAAATGCCAAAGAGCAGAAATTACACCCTCCAAAACAACCTCTGTTATGAATGATTGAAAACTTGACTTCTTCAATAGCTTTAACTCCACCAAACTTCTCATATGAAGGATGATAATCCTTCATATACGGAAGCCCATAAACCTCATCAAAGCGTTCTGTGGTTATGGGATATGGCGGCGGAGTCTGAACAACATAAATATCTCCGTGTTTTTGCACAACGGCACGACCACGGATTGCATCCTGCTCTTCCTGCTCAGTTTTCGCCGCTATTGCATACTTTCTTTTATCACGTGATACTTCGTCATATGAAGGAACTGTCACAAAAGGATATATGCAATCATCAAGCGTTTCCGTTTTATAAACCGTCCCACGGATATTTTTGATTTCAGAAATGTGCTTTCCTTCGGCGAGGGCATCCGCAAGCTGAACTATTGTATCCTCCCCCATGCCAAACATAAGAAGGTCAGCCCCGGACTCTATAAGCTCGGATCTTCTTACTGTATCATCCCAATAATCATAATGAGCAAATCTGCGGAGTGATGCCTCTAATCCTCCTATTGCAACAGGAAGATCGGGATATACCCTCTTTGCCATTTTTGAATATACACTCGCCGCACGATCGGGACGTTTTCCCATAACACCGCCCGGAGTATAATCATCACGCTTTCTGCGATGCTTTGCAACGGTATAGTGAGCAACCATAGAGTCTATATTTCCGCCCGTTATGAGAACACCGAGACGAGGTTTTCCCAATGCAGTAAATGAGCTTTCACGATTCCAATCGGGCTGAGAAAGAATTGCCACGCGATAACCTGCCGCTTCAAGAACTCTTGAAATTACGGCAACGCCAAAGCTGGGGTGGTCTACATACGCATCTCCCGTTATATACAGGAAATCATAGTAATCCCATCCGCGTTCTTCCATATCAGCTTTACTTATCGGCAAAAACTTCTGCATAAAGGCTTCTACATATCCTCTCTTCTCATTTTAATCTCGCGCCATTCATCACGGGTGACAAGGCACTTTCTCGGCTTTGAACCTTCAAATCCGCTTACTATTCCGCGTTCTTCCATCTGATCTATTATTCTTGCGGCACGGGAATAACCGAGTTTAAGCCGTCTCTGTAACATAGAGGTAGATGCCTGTCCCATCTCAACCACTACATCGATTGCGGCTTCAAGCATTTCGTCTGCATCCTCATCGCCTTCAAAAGCGCCCCCCGAAGAACCACCTTCATTCTGCTCGACCTGCTTTTCAATCTGGTCGATGATATCCTGTGAATAGTCTGCAGTACCATTTGCTTTTACATACTTTACAACCTCTTCAACTTCATCGGAAGAGATAAAGCACCCCTGAACTCGAGTTGATTTTCCTGCGCCTATCGGCTCGTACATCATATCGCCCTTTCCGATAAGAGCCTCAGCTCCCGAGCGACCGAGAATGATATTTGACTCAATCTTTGATGCAACCGCAAATGCAATTCGCGAAGGAACGTTTGATTTGATAACACCGGTTATAACGTCCGCAGACGGTCTTTGAGTTGCAATTATAAGGTGCATACCGGCAGCACGTGCCATCTGGGTAAGACGGAGAATAGATGCTTCAACATC
Source organism: Oscillospiraceae bacterium (assembly GCA_017435965.1). GTDB lineage: Bacteria > Bacillota > Clostridia > Oscillospirales > JAAYXM01 > SIG480. The sequence continues at coordinate 17,142 of JAFSEA010000088.1, read as the reverse complement.
CTTTCTTGCAACTACCATAAGGTCTGAGAGCTCATCAATAACAATAACAATATTAGGCATAGGTTCAGCATCGCCTGACTTTGCCACAGCCTTGTTATACGCTTCCATATTTCTCACGCCGAGCTTTGCAAAAAGGTCATAACGGCGCATCATTTCAACAACAGCCCATTGAAGTGCACCTGCCGCCTTCTTCGGGTCGGTAACAACCGGAACAAGAAGGTGAGGTATTCCATTATATACACCGAGCTCAACCATCTTCGGGTCAACCATTATAAGTCTTACCTGTTCGGGAGATGCACGATAAAGAAGACTTACAATAAGGGAATTTATACACACAGATTTACCTGAACCCGTTGTACCTGCAATGAGCATATGGGGAAGCTTTGCAATGTCACAAATAATACACTTTCCCGAAATATCTTTTCCGAGAGCAAAAGCAATATTGCTTTCATTCTTTGAAAACTCTTCCGATGCAATAACTTCAGATATGCTTACCATTTGGATTTTCTGATTCGGAACCTCAATACCGATAAGGGATTTTCCCGGAACCGGTGCGATAAATACACCACCTACACCAAGAGACAAAGCTATATCCTCAGCAAGATTTGTAAGTCTCGATAACTTTACACCAACATCAAGTTGAACCTCAAAGCGAGTAACTGCGGGACCACGCACAATATTGACAACTCTTACATCTATACCAAAGCTATGTATTGTTTCGCGGAGCTTAATACCGATTTCCTGAAGCTCTGCAGTTGCCGAAGCCCTCTGTTCAGGAGGCGGAGGATTGAGAAGTGATACCGGAGGATATGAATAAAGTGCCTTGTTTTCGTGCTCTGCCGTGGATGTCGGAATTTCAAATCCCGGAGTTTTCTCCGCCGCTTCACGAAGTCTTGCCTCTTCAGCTTTTTCACTCTCTTCGACTGCGCGAATCACATCATCCGCAAAATTCTCTTCGTTGATCTTTTCTTCCTCAGAATTTGCCTCGGCTTCATCCTGAGTTTCTTCCTTCTCTTCAGTTTCCGATAAGCTTTCATCTTCTTCTGTTTTCTTTTCATTTACAGAAGCAAGATTGAGCAATTTGTGAAATCCTCGTTCAGACTTTTCAGGTTTCTCTTCAATTTCTTCATCATCAAGAGGTATATCTATGATTCCTTTTCGCTTTTCCTCGCTTTTCTCAACCACATCGTTATAGTCATCATCTTCATATTCGTTATCGTCATCATACTCGTCATCTTCATAGTAATCATCATCTTCATATTCCACTTCACTGCGTATTCTGCCGAACAAGTCTTTTATCGCCTCTATTGCCCCAGAAACAGTAATATTGAAAGCCGAAAGAGATACAAGCACCAAACCAGAAAGTGCCAGGAGTGCGGTTGGTATCGGACTGATGAATCTGTTTAAAAATTCTATCGGATATCCTGCAAGAACACCTCCGCCTCTCAACTTTTGTCCCATCTCAAACATTTTTTGAGTATCAAGCGACTCTGTTCCCACAATAGCATGTGCCACAAGAGCAAACACATAAGGAAGCAGAATTGCACAAAAAACTCTTCGAGCAATTGGTTTTCCCCGACTGATAATAAGCAAAACACTCGCAAAGGCAAGGCAGAACGGCAACAAATAGAAGCCCATGCCAAATCCTCCGCCGCCATATTCCCATATAAACTTCAATGCCATAGCATCAGATGCCTTAAAGAGCGAAAGGAACACAAGTATTGTGAGGAATATCAAGAAAGCCGCCCAACGCAGATTGAGTTGTGCACGACGCTTCTGTGTGATTTTATTTTTACTTTGAGTCTGTCCCTTCTTCGCGCTTTTCTTTGTATTATTTTTGCCCGAAGTGTTTTTTTTCGCTGACGAGGAGGATTTTGATGCCGTTTTTTTCCTCGTTGTCGTGCTTTTCTTCTGTGCCATATATAACCTCTCAAAAAAATTTATAATTTAACTTATACATTATATCATAGATATTCTCAAATTTCCAGTAAAAAAAGAATAATCCGTCTGTCGTTTCAGAACGGATTATTCGACAACTATTTTCTTTTATGAAAGTTTGCGAAGAACTTCATTTCCAACCTCGGCAGTTGTTGCACAGCCTCCAAGATCGGGGGTGAGAACTTTCTTTTCAACAAGAACTTCCTCAATACATTCTATAAGACGCTTACCCCAATCAGCGTGACCGAAGAAATCGAGCATCTGACTTGCCGACCAGACCGTTGCAAGGGGATTTGCCTTGCCCTGTCCCGCTATATCCGGAGCAGAGCCGTGAATGGGTTCAAACATTGACGGGAATTTGCGTTCGGGATTAAGGTTTGCACCTGCGGCAAGTCCCATACCGCCTGCAATTGCAGCCCCGAGGTCTGTGAGAATATCACCAAAAAGATTTGATGTTACGACTATCTCAAAACGCTTCGGATCTTTTATCATAAACATACTTGCCGCATCTACAAGGTATGAGTAAGTCTTGACTTCGGGATAATCTCTGCCAACCTCTTCAAAAATCTGATCCCAGAATACCATTGAATAATTAAGCGCATTTGCCTTGCTTATACTTGTAAGAGTCTTACCTTCAGCCTTTGCAAGCTCATATGCATAGCGGATAACACGCTCACAACCCTTTCTTGAGAAAACACCGTCCTGAATGACAACCTCATTTTCTTTTCCCTTGAAAAGCCAACTTCCGCTTCCCGCATATTCACCCTCGGTGTTTTCACGCACAAACACCATATCAATTTCTTCTTTTGGAACATCGGCAAGAGGACAGGGAGCACCTTCAAGAAGCTTTACCGGACGAAGGTTGATATATTGGTCAAAGCTCTTTCTGATAACAAGAAGAAGATCCCACAACGAAATGTGGTCCGGAACTCCCGGAGCACCTACTGCACCGAGAAATATTGCATCAAATTTTGAGAGTGTCTCAATTCCGTCTTCAGCCATCATTCTGCCTGTCTCACGGTAATACTCACATCCCCAAGGGAAATATGTGAATTCAAAGGAAAAGCTTCCATCAAGCTCTGCCACACGGTTTAATACCTTAACGCCTTCCGCAATTACTTCAGGACCAATCCCGTCGCCTGCTATAACGGCTATTTTATGTACATTCATACAAGCTACCTCCAATATATTTTTTATCATTATAGCACAGAAGTTTATATTTTAAAAATATATATTTCATTGACAAGTATAGTTATAAACTATATAATAATTGCGGTGATATAAATGAATCTCAATCAACTTAAATACTTCTCGGCAGTATGCACATACCGTACCATTTCTGCCGCCGCAGCATATCTTCACATTTCACAGCCTTCGCTGTCCTCTGCCATAAAAGAACTTGAGAAAGAATTCGGTGTAGTACTTTTCCGTCGCCATCACAGAGGAATGGTTCTTACTCCGGAAGGCGAAACCTTACTCAGAATGAGCCGTGATGTGCTTTCCCTCACGGAACATATGGAAAAGGTTATGAAAGATATGGGGCAGGAGAGAAAAATCCTTCGGCTCGGTGTTCCACCTATGATAGGCTCACTTATTCTTCCGCATATTTATCACGGTTTCCACTCTGCTCATCCCGATGTTGAGCTTGAAATCACCGAGGGTGGCAGAGAGGAGCTGCAAAAGCGGCTTTCGGATGATTTTCTCGATATGATATTTATTCCTCACAACAGAGTGCTTGAACCAAAGTTTTCATCAATCAATGTATCAAAGCTCGAAATTGTCTTTTGCGTTGCGAAAACTCATCCGATGGCAAACAGAAAGTCAGTTTCCGTGAAAGAGCTTGCCGACATTCCCCTGGTTCTCTTCAAAAACGGTTTTTATCAGACAGAGGAGATAAAACATCTGTTTTCCGTCTCCGGTGTAAAGCCAAACATATTACTGCAAACCGAACAGTTGTCAACTATTCAGACGATAATATCAAACAATGTTGCCGCAGGTTTTCTTTTCAGACAACTTATAGACAAAGTTCCCGACCTTGTATCACTCCCGACAACTCCCGCCATATATGTTGACGTAAGTCTTGTATGGAAGAAGGACACTTATCTTTTCAGCAGTATGAAGAAATTCAAAGACTACATCAAAACCTCAACGCCTTTTGAAAGCTGCAACAACAACTTTGTACAAGAAATTATGAATATATAGAACAAATACTGCCGTGCTGCAAGATGCAGTCACGGCAGTATTTCTGTTAAGTTGATATACTTCACAGTTTAGCGAGCTCATTTTTGTATAAGTTTCAAAAATCACAAGTCGAGTTTTGCTCTTTCAATTTTTCTTATAAGACTTCTGCCCACTTCTTCAGCAAATTTTGCCGCAATCGGAATGAAATCATCATCCATATAAGGACTGAAGAAGTTGCAGGCTTCGTATGTGAAGTCACCGTCATATCCAACGTCTGTCAATGCCTTGCAGACCTCATTCCAGTCCATTTTCCCGGTATACGGAAGAATATGATTATCATTGACAAAATCCACATCGTGAACATGGAGAGCTTGCACTCTGTGACCCATATTGTACATTAAATTTGACACAGTATCGCCGGTAAGAGCCACATGCCCCGTATCAAGACAAGCGACGATATATTCGCTGTCAAGAGTGTCTACATACTTGCAAAACTCGTCTCCATGAGCACATACGCCACTTACGATAGCCTTTTTGTTTTCGTCAATACTATACATATTTTCTATGGCAATCTTAATGTTGCTTTTCTCTGCATATGGGATAAGAGATCTAAAAAAAGCCATATTCCGGTGGAACAACTCATTCTTTTTTACCTGATACAATTCTCCCGGTGCTTTGAGGGGATGAATAACAATTATTTTTGCACCAAGTGCTCCTGCCATTTCGATTGAGCGTACAATTTTTATGTACTCTTCTCCTTCGTCATTGCTTGGGATTGGTGCGTGAGCCTGATTGCACACAATCCCAAGCTTTTCCGCATACCTTCGTAGTTCTCCTGCATATTCAATATGCGTATCTTCAAGGAGCTTTTCTTCGGCATATGAGCTTTTTCGCACAGTATAATCGAATGCGTCAAAGCCTGCATCTTTCAGTATTTTAATTACCTCTTTATCAGAGAATCTGTCTGCAAGGACTGCAGTACACATAGAAAGTACCATTACGCTCTCTCCTGAAGTTTCTTATATTCCAATATGCGGTTGATTAGTACAGCAACCTCCGCTCGTGTTGTGTAATCGGTTGGTGCGATTTTGCCGTTTTTTCCATTTACGAGACCTGCACTCACGAGTGCCGAAACTGCTTCCTTTGCGTAGTCGGAGACGGAATCGAAGTCCTCAATTTCCGGGCGGATGATATCCGCCCCTACAGGTTTCTCCATCAACTTTAACACACGGTATACAATTACCATCATATCCTGACGGGTTATCGTATCACGTGGTGCAAACTTATTATCCCCTATTCCGTTTACAATGCCGCTGTTTCGAGCGACTGCAAGTTCTTTTGCAAAGTAATCGGATTCATTCACATCTGCAAAATTCTCTGTATTTTCGCTCGTCAAGCCGAGTGCACGGACAAGAAGTATTGCAAAATCTGCTCTTGTTATGTTATTGCCCGGAGAAAATGTAGTTTCACTTGTTCCTTTGATGATACCGGCATCTGCAAGAGAGTTGATTGCTTCTTCTGCCCATCCGTGATTTCCAAGGTCGGTAAAGCGTACATTTGACTCTGCAGGCGGGAGGATTATATCCTCCCCTACATCGGTTGCGGAATCCTTATCATTTTCCTTTTCATCCGAGGGTGTTGTCGGAGTGGTTACACTACCACCTCCGCCACCGCCGGAAGTTGAACCGTAAACCGTTACGATGAAGTGGGCTGTAGTCTCGCGACCGTCTGCATCAACTGCAGTTATTGAGAAGTGGTTGTCACCAACCTGAGAACTTAACGGCTTCCACGTTATAACACCGGTAGCTTCATCAATATTTGCACCTCTCGGGAGAACACTTCCAATGTATTTTATCTCACTTTCATCTTTTGACGAAGCACTTATCGTGAAACTAATGGAGCTTCCTGCCGATGCACTCAAGGTTTTCGGAAGTACCTCAAATACAGGAGCACCGTCATTTACGTTGGAAATAGGTATTGACACCTTCTGTCCCTTTGCGATGTTATATACAAAGCCGAGAGAAGTATCCTCCGAATCCTTATAGCTTCTGATTACGGATACCGTGCCGAGATTGAGTCTCATTCCATCCTCAGTCTTTTCTGCACCGTAAATTCTGTAAGCACCGTTCTGAACACCATCGTTTTCGATAAATACATATTTATCCTTAAGCGACTCTGCTTCAAACTCATCATCTGTTCTCACATAGATGTAATTCTCAAGAGAAAGCTCACGGGTAAAGTCAGAAACCACGCCGAAAACTTCTGCATCAAGCTCTGTTTCTTCTCCGATAATGTCACCGTCGTGAACATATGTATAAATAGTTTTTCCTTCTGAATTGACACTATATACACCTGCAAAGCCACGGAAATTTATCTGTCTTTCGCCGTCTGTGACGGTATAAAGGACATCGTTCTTCGTTGCATACATTATATAGTCAATTTTTCCGTCGGTGCGAACTACCTTTACAGCTTTTGCAACATCGTTTGCCCCTTCTTTTCCCTCTTTCAAAGTAATGTCAAGAGACGACATTTCGGCAATATATCTCTCATTGCGATAAGGCTCATAAACCGCTGTGTAAAGCGAGTCGAGATCTTCGCCCTTGCGACGTGCAAGAACGTATTCAAGAGTCTTTGGAAGGCCTTTATTCTCCGATTTGTTGGCGACATTACCGCTTACAAGAGCAACCTCCGAAAGCTCAAAATCGTTGAGCATTGTCATTTTGATATGAAGTCCGTTTCCGTCTTCCAGCACCTTTCGGAAGTCCGTCACCTTGAAGTCAACAGAGAAGTCTCCTACATTTTCGGCACGACGAACATTCTTCATCCAGGTATATCCACGCGGATATATGAAATCGGCAACAACATGTGTATTGGAAGGGTCGGGTCCGTATGGAACATCAGCACCTGCATAGGAGCCGATAAAGTTTCCATTTTCCGTACCGTCATCTGTCTGATAGCTTATTTCTTCCAGACCTTCAATTTCACATATTTCATCCGATAGTCCATGGAAACTGTAAATATGGTCGTATCCTCCCTTTACACGGAAGAAATCAACACCGTAGGAAACATCATCACCTGCATTTATCATAAGGAGTGTTCTGCGATAAATGTCTGTTTCGGCATAAGCACCCGAGGCATCGATATCCATAATCTTCACCTGACCTGCATCGTCAAAGTGCTTTGGATAACCGTGAGGTCCTATATCAACCTGAGATTTTTCATTTACCGTAACGGTATTATGTGCAATAGTCGCTTCCATCCATTGATATCTGTGAGGATCTGTGCTTGTGACTTCCGGATAACCGTTGTCCGGTGCGAAGTTGAGACCAAACGCCTCGATTCCGAGATTTAATGTATCGAGGTGTCCGTGACCCTGATTTCGTCCGAAATAAATCCAGTAGTCACGCATATCGTTGCGATATGTTGCATTTCCTCTGTCCGAATACTCAGCACCGTCACGAAGAACTGCAAAGCCATATCCCGTCATCATTTCGCTCTTTTTTGTAAGGTCGTCGTCCATACGTTCCAGTATGTCTTCTTCCATACGTTCTGGATCCTTGGTGAAAATATCATAATGCAGTCCGTCTGTTGTGTTTCCGTTACGCTTGTAGATATGCTCTGCAAGAAGATTTCCTATCGATGTATCTTTAAAACCACGGAATCCTGCCATAAGCATATTGATATCATCCATATAATCAATGGATGCAGTAGCGCCGGAATCACCTATCTGGACGGTATATGAATCCATCAGCACAAGAGGGATATAAGATGTAAACATCTGTGCAAATTTTGGATTCTGATAAAGGTCATACTTTTTGTCTTGGCTATACATCTGGAGCATATCGGCACATTCATAGAGATTTTCTATCCATGCGCTGTTGTAGTTGGGAGAGGATTCGTCTCCTGCTCCGTCTCGGTCAACAGCATTGACAAGCTGAACACTCAAGTTTCCGCCTGTGCACTTTGCGGTGCCTTCAACTCTGTCCTCCGACCACATACCCGGCTGATATATCCAGTCAATTATCTGACTGCTCTCCGGTTCTCTGTCGAGAGTGAGTGCTGCCGCCGCAAGCATTCTCTGCTGAAGTCCGTAGTTACCGGATATGTTTCCTTCTTTTGCCGCCTTGAACGACTCGCGAAGGAGTCCGTCCTCAATATTTGCCCAAATCTTTTCTCTGCTTGTCTTTGAGTTTTCGAGATTTCGCTCGGAAGCCTTGCGAGAAAGGAATGATATAACCTGGGGATCATCATACATCGGATATGCCGCATCGGCATACTGAATAAATGTGGTTGTATATGTACAATCGTTTATTCTTCCGTAGATTTTTCCGAATCCCGAACCGCCGTGTGCAACAAGGTACATATTATCCCATTGCTTGTATGAAAAACTCGGGAACACATCTGCAATACGGTCTATAAGAATCGCAGTTGCTCTTCCGTATTGTTTTTCTCCCGTATATAAATACGCTCTTCCGAGATTGAGAAGGTTTCGGTTTACTTCTTTCCAAACCTCGTGTGTGTAGTATGCGATATAACCGTGGCGTTCTTCAACACCGTTTGCATAGGTTCTTCCGGGAAGATATCCGAGACCATCATCAACTCCCCAACGTTCACCATCGACTTTTTCTCCTGTTCTCGGATCCTTGTTGCAGCTTTCTTTTGTAGGGTCGTGAAGCTCAGGATAAAGATCATTATGCAGTGCATCCTTTTCCCCATTTGCGACAGCTTCCGCATTTGCTTTGACTGCACGGTCACGGTCATAATACCCTTGCTCATCAAGTCCACGCTCATAGAGAAGTCCGAAGTCATTTGACGGGAAGAGTCTCTTGCAATCGGGGCATTGTATCTTCCACTTCTTTGTGTAGATATTTACATCAAATGCTCCGCCCTTGCGATCGCCGTATTCTGCGGCGTTATCGTTGCCACAGTAGCGACAATAGATATAATCGGGATCACCCTCGGCACCTACCTGCTTTGAGCGAGGAAGACCTTCTCCCGTCATATGGTCATAGAGATACTCATAAGTCTCAAGGGCATCATTTGCGTTCTTTACCGCAACATCGGAAAGATCACGTGCCCAACTGTATTTCTTCACATTTTCCTGTGCCGCCGCACGTCTCTCATATGTGTAGAATGTAGGTTCTGTTTTTGATGTGGGTTCACGGAAGGAAACCTCAACGGGAGAGCCTGTAAAAGATTCTTCTCCGAGAGTTACGTTTGCTCTCACATATGCCGTTCCGACACTTTCGGAATATACATATTCTTCATCAACGATTTCACCCAAATCGCCCACTATTTCATATGCTACATCAGAATTTGAAATTGCAATTTTTCTTCCGCTGTTGAAAATAACTTCAGTAGAAAGACGCACTCTTTCTCCTGCAAAGTTTACGCTATCGGCAGAAACAACTGCTTCTTTGATACCACTTGTGTCGGTTACGATAATTTCCTTTTTTGCCCGCATCGTTCTTCCGTTATGGGTAACGCTTACATAAACATTTGTTTTACCGTGACCGGTAGGAGTGATGATACCGTCTGTACACTCTGCAACCGTATCATCTTCCGTTCCATACACAACATAGATTTCGTCTTTGGGAATTTCCGTTCCGTCGAGAAGGCGTGCAGAGAAATCCATAGTCGCTGTATCAGCCGTTCCGTCATTATAAATTTTCAGAACGTTCTTATCTACCGTAGCATCAAGAAATCTGAAAATATTGTTTGAATCAAGCACCAGAAGTCCCGGATACTGACGATAGTTGCTTATTCCCTGCTTTGTTGCTTTGAAAACGAGATTATATACTCCCGCTTCAAGGTCAACGGAAGAAAGCTCGGTAGTTTTTGCCTCGGCGTTTACAGGGTCATAATAAGCCACTTCACCGCCTACCGGTGTTGCTCCAGACAAAGCCGCATCAATATCACTTACAGAATCGGGAAGAATGTACACTTCTCCATAGCCGCCGTTTGTGTTACTCTGTCCGTGAGTGAGCGTTGCAAAATATCTTCCGCTGCGAGTTACTTTGATACGAAGTGCTACCCACTCATCGGGTGCGCTTGTGCGAAGCTCCGTTCCCCACTTATGGATAACGCTGTTCGCAGATGTTGCACCTTTTGCACCTCTGTATTTCCAAAGACCTCTGAGATCTCCGTATTCGGTAACCGTGCTGATCTTTTCTCCGTTTACAAGACCTTCGTTGAAATCATATGCAAATTGTGTCTTGGCAGTACCTTCAGCTCTTACTTTTACCTCAAAGCTTGCCGAAACTGTTTTATCCTTTGTTTCTACAAAAACAGTTGTTGTTCCCTCTGAAACGCCTGAAACATATCCGCTGTCGTCAACGCTTGCAATCGTATCATCAAGAACTTTGAAATTGAAGCCGGAGGTTTCCATTTTCTCTTCGCTTCCATCACTCATAAGTGCTGTTATGCTGACTTTCGCTCCCGTTCCCACGGTTATCTCCTCAAGAAGCTCTGCGAAAACATACATAGGAGCCGCATCCTCACCACCGTCAAGGGTGAGGTAAGCAAGGTAATATGCTGAACGATTCTTATCTCCCGTGTAATTTGGCGAATTTCCAACATATGTGAACACAAGAAGATGCTTTCCTGCAGATTCAAAAGTGAAATCTCCGAGATATGTATCAGTAGGAGTTGTGGTTTGCTCGTCGCTATAGAAGTCTACTGTGCTGTCAAGCTTATATGCAGGATTTAAGATTCCGCTGTCAACATCAGTTTCCGCCGGCATAATGTAAAGCTGACCAACGCCGCCCTGTGCCGCTGTGATGTAACCAAGAGACACTTTGTAAGTTCCTTCTGCCGGAACATTAAGTTCAAGTGCCGCCCAGTTACCAAGCGAAAGCTTCTGAATCTGAATGCCGTAGCTACGCTTTTTGAGACTGTCGGCATCTGTTGTCCATCCGTTGTTTACACCGGAATAACGCCAGAAATTCTTTGTGGTTTCGTATGTGGTTTCACGTGTATCTGTTGCAGTCTGCGTGAAGTCATAAGTTGCCTTATATCCCGAATATTCGGGAGCAGGCGGTTCTTCTCCACCGCCTGTGTCCTGCTTTGTAAGCGTGATTTTATCGGGATACATACGATATCCGGTACTTCCTGCCTTTGAAGCATAGAATACAAGGATATATTCGCCCTCTTTCCCTTCCTCTATCGTTATATCGGAAAGGTCGGTAGTTGTGGACTTTACATTTCCCGATGCATTGTAATAAGCAATATCTTTACCAACGGGCTCTGCCAATAAAATTGCAGATGCAACGTCTGTTGTGTCACCGGGAAGAAGGTAGATATTGCCGTAACCTCCCTGTGTTCCGCTTTGTCCGTGGGTAAGAACTGCAGAGTATGTACCAGCTTCGTTGATTTTGATTTTTACTGCGAGCCAATGTCCTGCGGCTGTGGAGTTTGTGTCGATACCACCCCAGCTATGGGCAGAAGCATTTGCAGGACCTTTTGCCTCAGGGTTTGAAGAATGCCATTCCCAAACATTTCCTGTGTCGGAATACTTAAAGCCTTTGATTTTTGTTCCCGATGCAAGATTTATATTCAAATCATAAACAACGCTCTCTGTATCTGCCGCAATGGTTGTGGGCATTGACGGCAGAAGTGATATCATCATACATATCACAAGGAGCATCGAAAAAAATCTTTTTTTCATATTTCTTTCCTCTTATCTTGCTGTGTATATGACTTTTACAGTTCCTTCACTATCCTTGAACAACAGATATCCGAGTGCAACAGGATTTTCCTCTTTTCCCGAAGCCTTTGCAGTAAACTGTCCGCTTCCTGTTTTTTCCGATGCCTTTGAATAGAAGCTTCCGATTTCGGGAGCATTTCCATCACCGAAGAGGATGCCTGCTTCTATTCTTGTGTAGCCTGCAGGTACGTTATAAACAATGAAGTGTTCCTCGCCCTTAATATCAAGAGCTACCGTGGGATATGCTTCAGTTGCACCTTCGCACACTTCCGTAAGTGCCACATCGCCATACACATCAAATTCAAAGTCCTTGTCATAGCTTACGATATCATCACCAAGCTTCCAGCAGGTGAAATCTTCATCGACGGATGAAACCGTTACGCTTTCTCCATACTTCTTGCCGCTTGATACAACATTTCCGTTTACCGTCACGTTATAAGTGACATCAGAGTCTTTATAAAGAGCGACCGCACGGGTGAGCGCATTTATCGCTGTATCATCGAGAACACTCCACTTATCGAAAGCAAAGCCTGTAAGTGACGGGTTCTCAATTTTCACATTCCCGAAGAGACTACCCTTTTCAACGCTCTTGCTTTCGATAAAGCTTCCGTTTCCGTTGTAGAAATAAACAGGGACAGAGGTATCTTCGGCTGCAGGGATTTTTTCATAAACTGCAATAACAGCTGTGTTTGTGTTTATTGTGAAGGTTTCCTTTGCATTTGAAGAAAGCCACATTCCTGCAGAATTCTTCCAGTAAGCAAAGGTATAACCGACTTTTGCCGTTGCAATCGCCGTTATTTTTGTTCCCATCGGAACTTCGTCAATTACCTTATAGTCGCCCTCCACGGAAACAGTTCCGTTTTCCTCCGAAAGAACAGAAACACTTACCATAGTGTCTACTGTTTCATCGCTGACAATATCGGCTTTTTTTGTGAGAGTAAGAGTGTTGGGGTACATCTGGTATCCCGTATTTCCCGGTTTCGATGCGTAAAATACAAGTATGTATTCGCCCTCTTCACCGTTTTTTATCGTTACGTCAGACAGAGATGTTGATGTTGAAGGAACATCTTCTCCACTATTGTAAAATGAAACCTCACCGATGCTTGTTGCAGTCAGAAGTGCCGATCCAATATCTTCGGTGCTTCCGGTAAGGAGATATATCGCTCCTATACCGCCGTTGCTTTTACTCTTTGCATGAGAAAGAGAAGCGGAATATATTCCCGATTCATTTATTTTGATTTTTAACGCAAGCCAACGCCCTTCGGCTGTGGTATTTGTGCATATACCCCATTTGTGGGCATATGCATTTGCAGGTCCGCTGTCCGAAGGATTTGAACCTGCCCACGCCCAGACATCGTTCGTGTCGTCATATCCGTAATCTTTGATTTTTGTGTTGTTAGCAACTCCGGGATTCAATTTGTAGTCATATGTAGTGCCTACCTCCGCAGAGACCGCCGGCAAAAGTGTTGCAATCATGCAAACAATCACCAACATTGAAAACAGTTTTCTTTTCATAATTTTTACCCTCCTGATTTTTTTACGCAGTTTTTGAAGTCTTGACTTTTACTGATTTGCAGTATATACTTCTCTCGAGGAATGTTTGATATTTCACTCGTTTCTGCGTATATCAAGTATATTTTAATTTATAAGAGGACAAAAATACATATAAAAAACAGTAAAAAACTTGCATTATTTGAGGTGTTATGATTATGTCCGAACCATTATTAAACCACATTTTACCGGTATGCATATCCGTCACTCATTTATCTGCATTTTTTAGCAATGTTTCCATGTTTTACAAGGAAGTCAATCCCGATTCCCACCCATCCCCCGAGCTTTTCTACGTCAACGAATGTCCTAAAGAGCACAAGCTTATGATTGACGACAAAATGCACACCCTCAAAGCAGGTCAGCTTATGATTTGTCCTCCGAATACAATGCATTGGAATGTTAGCAAAAGCCACTCCGTAATTACGATTATAGGCTTTGATACCGATTCGGATATTTCTTGCTTATATAACAAGATAATCACTCTGGACACCAAGCAAAAGCAGGCTTTTGCCGAGCTTCTCACCATTGGTGCAAGACTTTTTACAAATTGTCCGTCTCAAGGATATACCAGAGGAATAGGACTTCATCGGCGTGCAAACGCTTTTGAATTGCAAAAATTCAAAAACCGCATCGAGCTTTTCCTTATTGATTTATACCTCGCACAGCTTGAAGGAAATGTCTCATATCGTTCAAACAAGGAACTTTCTGCAGAGGAGCAATTTGACCTTCTCACAAGCTATATGAACAAACATCTTGATAAAGCGATCACACTTGAAGAAATGTCAAACACCTTCTTCGTAAGCATTTCCACCATACAAAAGCTGTTTTATCGCTTTGCAGGCTGTGCTCCGATGCAGTATCTTTTAAATCTCAAGCTAAACCGTGCTAAAGAAATGCTTTGTACCACATCTTTAAATTATACTCAGATTTCCCAGCTTCTCGGATTTTCTTCTGCAAGCTATTTTTCAAACTTCTTCAAAAAGAGAACAGGGATGTCTCCTTCCGAATATGCCGCTTCCGTGAATGATACAGAATAACGCAGACCAACAATTACAAAAGAGACAACAGATCATTTAATCCGTTGTCTCTTTTTCTTTATTCATTATATCCATCATACATTTCTTTTATGATATTTTTCATATCATCTGCAAACTCTGCAGGACTTATCACTTTTACCCAACTTCCCTGACTCAGAAGCCACATTTTTATTCCATCACCGTAAGTTTCGGCTTCAATCAGGTATTTGTTACCGCCCATACGCTCAATAACCTTTGCCGTGGGCAGTTTATCAAGCACCGCTTGCAGAGAAGGACCTGAAAATTCAAAACGAATGGTGCGAAGCTTTCCCGGCCACATAAAGAGACTTCTGTTACGAAGAAGTCCTTCATCAAAATCCGGAATTTCCGACAGAGTAAGTTTTTTTCTGTGTTCTGTTATATGCTTTATTCTGTCTACCCTGAAATATACGGGTTTCATCTCTTTCACATCTGCTTTGAACGCAATGAGGTAAAAGTAATAATCCGTGAACATAACAGAAACCGGTCTCAGTCTGTGCGTTACCCACGATCTGTCCATTTTATAATATTCAATAGAAACCTCACGCTTGTCGGATATACAATTCACAAGCTGCCACAAAGTTTCCTGAACACTCTTGCAATCGTGTTTCACTTCGGAATAATGATATAGTTCCCTTCGGATGAGTTCGTTTAATTTAGGTCTGTCCTCTGCAGTTGTAAAGCGTTTCAGCTTTTCAACCAACTCCAACAATTCCATTTCTGAAAAAGCCCGTGCCCCTATCATAACCTCTATAATGGCAAAAAGCTCTTTGTTTGTGAGAAACTCATCCATATAGAGGCGATAGCACTTATCCCGATATGAATACTCGAGTTCAGTATTTCCAACAAGGTCACGATGCTCCGCAAAAAAGCTTTTAAGGTCGTTTATGTTTCTGCTTATACTCTTTGTGGACACTCCATATTCATCTGCGAGTTTCCGGACGAAAATATCCTCTCCCCTTAATGCACGAAAAAATATTTCAAGAACACGTTCCTGTTTTGTATTTTCCATAGATAGCACTTCCTTTTCGCATTTTATGCCATTATACAAAATTACGGGGACATACATCTGTCCCCATAATCAATTAACATAAAAAGCTATTTTTAAAAGCAAAAACTTCTCATCTCTGCTTCGGATTTATCTTCTCGTCTTTTTCTTCAAATCGGTTAAATACATATGCCGAAACCACCGCCGTTGCAGGAACCGCCGCAAGAATTCCGATACTTCCGATTATTGCCGAAAGGATTTCCACCATAATCATTTCCATATTGAAAAGATAATAGATGTTTTTATTGACAGCAAGCAGAATTACCGTTGCAAGAGAACCACCAATATATGCAAGAATAAGCGTGTTTGTCATAGTACCTATTGCATCACGTCCGATGTTCATACCGGACCTGAGCATACGGAAAAAGCTCTTTCTCTTCATCGTATCGTTAAGTTCTTTCATTGCCGAAGCGATAGACATCGAAACGTCCATTATTGCACCCAAAGCACCGATGAGAATTCCTCCCCAGACAATCGCACGAAGATCAATGGGCGGATCCATAAATGTCAACATAACATAATTCTGTTCTATCATACCCGTTATTTCCAACACGGAATTCATAATAAGGGCAAGTATTCCCGCAACCGCAACACCTATCATATTTCCGATTATGGCGCAAATTGTTTTGAAATTCCATCCGTTCAATATTATAAGGCTCATAAATATGGTAAATGTGCTTACAATGATTGTCATAAGATAAATATTGAAACCTCTGACAATGGACGGAATATAAATAAAGAAAATTGCAAGTATTGTGAATATCAACGCAAGAATGGCTGAAAAACCTTTCTTCTTTCCGATGAAAACAATAAGCAAAAGGAAAAGAAATGCAAGCCACATCAGCGTGGAAATTCTGTTATGCTCAACAAGTACCCATTCCTCCGAGTTCTGCCCTTCCGCGTCCATTGATACCTCATCACCTTCAGTACTTTCAAACGCCTGACGAGAAACGAGAATTTCATCCCCGACCGCTACTTGCCTTGGCTGGTACGCATACAAGTCATCAACATCCTGAATAACTTCTATTTCGTCACCTTCATTGGGACCATTTTCCACTTGTGCTTTGAATATTATACGTTTATTTGAAACATATGTTTCTTCATCAAGGTAGTATCCCGACTCGTCTTCAGAAATAATTTCAAGCACTTCCGCCTTATAACATTCACTCTCTCCCTGACCAATCTTATCGCTTTCACAAATCTTTGCTCCTATTATAAGAAAAAGTATGGAAAAAACAATCGTTGCTATGTATATTACTCTCTGCTTCCCTATTTTCTTATATAAACCTTTCAAAATCTCACTCATCAGCCATCACCTCTTTGCAGAAATTGTTTTTTCTTATTATATCACTTTCGTATACAAAAAAGCAAGAACCGTCCGAAAATCGGACGGTCCTTTTATGCTTTTTTACTTTTTCGCGACAAAATCGAGAACTCTCTTCAAGAGAACTGCAACTTCTGCGCGTGTTGTGTTGTCGTTCGGTGCGATGAGGTTGTTCTTACCGTTGACAAGTCCTGCGCCGATAAGTGCCGAGACTGCTTCTTTGGCGTAATCGGGAACGGAGTCGAAATCCGCGTATTGCGGGCGGATGATATCCGCCCCTACAAGGGTGTCCGAATCCTTGAGTACACGATATACCATAAGCATCATATCGCAACGTTTG
>JAFSEA010000087.1 GCA_017435965.1 Oscillospiraceae bacterium | reverse complement strand
TCGCAGGTCTTCTTGAATATGAATATAATCCTCAGAAATGTGATGGGGCGTCATTGCCATCCAAAACATTTATGGGATACAGAAGAGCAGACGGAAAAGTCGGCATCCGAAATGAAATCTGGGTAATTCCCACCGTGGGTTGTGTAAACTCTATCGCAGAGATTATTGCCGAAAAGGCAAATGTGGAAGGTTCGGTTGACGGCGTGTATGCATTTCCGCATCCTTATGGTTGCTCGCAGCTTGGCGATGACCACGAAATGACAAAGCGTGCTCTTGCAGGTCTTGTGAACCATCCCAACGCATCGGGTATTCTCGTTCTCGCTCTCGGTTGTGAAAACAATACCGTTGAGCAGATGAAGGAAGCAATAGGCGAATATGACGAAAACCGTGTTAAGTTCCTCGTTTCCCAGGATGTTGAGGACGAGATAACCGAAGGCTTAAAGCTTGTTTCCGGGCTTGTGGATAATGCAAAGGACTTAAAACGCGAAGAAATTTCGGTAAGCGAGCTTGTTATCGGGCTTAAATGCGGCGGAAGTGACGGACTTTCGGGCATTACCGCAAATCCTCTTGTGGGTGAGTTTTCCGATATGCTCTGTGCAATGGGAGGAACTACCATTCTCACGGAAGTTCCCGAAATGTTCGGCGCAGAAACTCTCCTTATGAACCGTTGCGAAAATCGTGAGCTTTTTGAAAAAACAGTCAGGATGATAAACGATTTCAAGAGCTACTATATGCGCTATGGTGAGAAGATTGACGAAAACCCGTCCCCGGGAAATCGTGCCGGTGGTATAACAACTCTTGAGGATAAGGCTCTCGGTTGTACCCAAAAGGGAGGACTCGGTGTTGTGCGTGGAGTTCTCGATTATGGTGAGACGGTTGAGAATAAAGGTCTTAATCTTCTCACAGCACCGGGAAATGACCTTGTTGCATCAACTGCCCTTGCGATTTCGGGTGCACATATCGTCCTTTTCACAACAGGACGAGGAACGCCCTTTGGTTGCCCTGTTCCAACAGTTAAAATTTCAACTAACACGGCACTTTTTGATAAAAAACGTGCATGGATTGACTTTGATGCAGGTGTTCTTGTGTCAAATAACTTCGATATGAAAAAGACATCGGAGGAGTTTTTCTCATATATTCTCTCTGTTGCAAGCGGAGAAGAGACGAACACAGAAAAACAAGGCATCCGTGATATTGCAATATTCAAAGACGGCGTTACATTATAAAGAATGACCGGGGGAACAGCTTTGATCTGAACTCCCGGTTATATTTTTTATTTATATTTTATGAAAAATATTGACTTTGAATAGTATCTGTTTTATAATAAAATCACTCCCTTAATGGGAGCTATTTGTTTATATGCGGCAAAAAAACGTTTTTCTGCATATATTGGAAATGCTGTAAAATGCAGGTAAAAGTACCTGATTTTATATAAAAAACAAACTTTCAGGAGGAAAAAGAAATGAAAAGGTTATTATCAATCATCCTCGCATTGGCACTTATCATCGGAATGATTCCGGCGGTATTTGCAACGGAAACTGAAGAAATAGTGGTATGGAGCCCGACATATGTTTTTAACAATACAACCGGCGCAACCGCATGGGCAGTTGGTTCTAAGGTAACAGACACCACAAAATCCGCTATGTGGGAAATTGTCGGTACTCCGAATGTCAGCGGGGCAATCGGAGCAACATATTTCCAGTATTCCACACCGGGGACTGAACCGGGAGAAAACGCACTTGTTATTTCGTTAAGTGTAGACAAAAGCGGTCGCTACGCATCTGATCTTGTTTTCTCAGAGAATCGTAATTATACCGGTTTGATTGATTGCTATATTGTACATAAAGATATAGTAACCGAAAAAGGCTGGGATGTAACAAAAACAGATTTTTTAGCTTCAATGATTGCGGAAGCTGAAAGAAACGACTTAACGGCTGATGTTAGATATATAGCATCAATGGATATCAATTCAACAGCAGATACAACGACTAAAACATATTGGGAAGAGCCGGAAGTTGTTCTCGATAAAGGAGAAAACTATCTCGTTTTGGTTATCAATAAGTCAAGTGGAACTCTAAGTGGTTCAAAATATTTCGGAGAACTTCGTTCTTATTCGCTTACCTGCAAAGGAACTGTTACAACAACTGTTGATTCTAATGAACTTCGCGTAGGAAAAAGCACAGTAATCGAATCTGTTGTAACAGACGGTACAGGAACAGTTTGTGATGCTTCGGTTACATATAGAAGCTCAAATGAAAGTGTTGCAACAGTTGAAAACGGTACTGTAAAAGCAGTTGGAGAGGGTAGTGCGACAATTATTGCAACTGCTGTTGTAGGTGGAGTTGAGATTTGGGACACCATTGAAATCTCATCGGAATTGGTTCAAGGGAAAATTGAAGCTACTGTTGATAAAACAGCATTGAAAAAGGGAGAAACTGCAAAAATCACAGTTTCTGCAAAAGATGCTGACGGCAATCCTTCTGATGCTGTGATTACGTACAAAAGCTCAAACACAAATGCAGTAACGATAGATACCAATGGTAATATAACAGCAGTCGGTGAAGGAAAGTCAACAATTACCGCCTATGCTGAAATAGACGGTATTGAAATTTCAAGCAACGGAATTGATATTGTTGTTTCTGTGGTATGGGATCCGGTATATAACTTCAGCAGAGGGGCGTTTACTACTCAACCCACGGATGGAGCGGGGGCAGGTTCGTGGCTCGTTCAGTATGCAACAGACCCATCGTTGCTGGATAGCGAAGTTTCAACCGGTGAATGGAAATATGCGGGCGGTTTTGTTACAAGTTTCCCGTCAACAGCCTTGCAGAAAGACTATTTGTCGATTTATAACTCTTTTGGTAGTGCAAATTATGCCGCTATCGTTATGGAGATTACAGTTGATGCATCTGCATATTATAAGCCGACATTTGCATTTTATAAATATACTAAAGCAAATGTACTCAACATGTGGGTTGCATCTAAGGAAGAGTTTGATAATTCACCACAAACGTATGATTTGACAAAAAAGGATGATGTGGTCAATACGTTATATGCATGGGAACAGGGAAAAGCTCCCACAGGTGGAATTTTGGGAACAAAGCTTGGTGTTGTCGATACATTCGATGTATCTGCATCGCTTCTGAAAGATTCATATACAGCTGAAACATCCGTTTATCTCACTGCAGGCAAATATTATCTCTTCATACAGCCCACAAAGGGTACCGGATGGGAAAAGTATCAAAACGGAGAAATAAGTGCAACGTCATATATTTGTCCGATATCCCTCACACTTACACGTCAGCCGAGTATAGAAGTTACGGCAGAGAGAACATCGATTGAAGCCGGAAAGACATCAGCTCTTGCAAGCGTGGTAAAGGATAACAGAGATAATGTTGTTGATGCAACCGTAACATATGCAAGCGATAACACGGCTGTTGCAAAGGTTGTCGGAAATGTTGTAACAGGTATTTCGGAAGGAACTGCAAACATAACCGCAACTGCAACGGTTGGCGGAGCTACTGTTACAGATACTGTTGAAATTACGGTAACGGAGGCATCTGCTCCCAAAACAATAACTCTTGCATATTCAAACAACGTTGATAATGAAATTATCGTTAAGGGCAGAAACTACGTCCGTGGTGATGAAGTAACGCTTACGGCAGATGAAATTTCCGGTTATACCTTCCGCCATTGGGTACGTGGTACTGCAGAAAGCGGCGATTGGGTATCGGCAGATGCTGAATACACCTTCACTCTTGCAACAAACACATATCTCACAGCTGTTTATACTGCAAACAGCGAAGATAAGATTGTTGAGTTCTTTAACGGTAACGGTGAATACTTAAGCGAAGCCGCGGTTCTTGACGGAAAAGTAACTCTTCCGGAAACTAACCCGACACTTACAGGCTTTGCCTTTATCCGCTGGCTTATCGGAAAAGATACAGAGCTTACTTCGGATACAATTCTCACAGATGATATCACCCGTGCAGTTGCAGAGTTCGGAAGCGACGGAACATCCTACACAGTAGGTGCGACTTCCTATGGCTATGACGATGAAGTTACAAACACCTCCGAAACAGCTGTTGCGTGGTTCCGCGACGGTGTTCAGGTAGGCTATGGCACATCCTATACATACTATGTATGGGCAAATGTCGGAGAAATCACTTCCGGCGAAGGCACACAGAAGCCCCTTGTTGTTCTTGATGCTACCGCAAAGAATGGCGCAAGAATGATAGAATATGATGCAGGCGGCAAGGAAATTGTTGAGGTCGGCATCCTCTTCGGTGACAGCGCATCGATAACAGTTGATAGCTGTGAATATAAGGCAACATCACAGAAGAAGCTCTCCCACGGTCAGTTTACCGCAAAGCCCAACGGTGATGAAACCGTGGCAAGAGGATATCTCATTTATAACGACAACGGCACATACAAGGTAGTTTACAGTAATTAGCCGTAAATGGGCGGCTTTGAGGGTCGCCCATTTCTTAAACCCTTTCGGAAAAGGAGAAGCATATGAAAAGATTATTATCCTTTATTCTCGCACTTACTCTTATTGTCGGAATGCTTCCGATAGTCTCCATACCTGTCGAAGCGGCAGGTGTCAAGGAAATAGTTACTTCCTATAACTTTACAAGAGCTGCGTTTAACAATGTGCAGTTCACCGATGAGCTTGGTGCTGCAAGCTGGAGCGCAAAGTGCGTAACAAGCTCATCAATGCTCAACCGTGAAGTATCAACAGGTGAGTGGATTTACCGTGGCGGAACAAAGACTTATACCGATCCGCCCTCCACAAGCACTTATGTGGGATATTTCAACTGTGCAACCATTGATATTTTAAAAACAGGATTTTCAATCTACAGCGGAGCAGCATCTTCGGGACTTAACACAACCGTTCTTGAAATAAAGGTTGAAAAAGACGACTGGTACAAGCCGAGATTCAACTATTACAAGTACAACAGAAATGGTGTGCTTAATGTCTATCTCGTTGATAAGGCAGAGTTTGACGGAAGAAGCGACTGGGATATCACAAACTACAGCTATGCCGTAAATCAGATTATCAGACCTATGATTCAGGGCACAACCCCATATGTAAATATAACGCATCTCGGATCTGTTGATACATATGATGCAAATTCCACATCAAACACAAAGGATTTTGGCTCATATACAGCGGATAAGGTGTATATCGAAGCAGGTACATATTATCTCTTCCTCAATGTGACAGAGGGAGGAGCAGGCTCGGAAACAAGATATCTCCATATTGAAAGCATTGACCTTGTGAGAGAAGAGCCACTTCCGCCACTCACGGAAATTGAGGTGGGAGATCAGAATATTTCCGTCGGCGAAAGCTTAGACCTTGAGGATGAAATTATATGGAAGAGTAACGAAAGTGTCCTCGAAGGAAAAGGCGATGTAACCTATGAAATTCTTGATAACGGCGACGGTGCACTCCTTTCAGGAAAAGACGGCAACATCTACGGAAGAGCCGATGGCGTCGCAACTCTCCGTGTAACGGGCGAAATGGACGGCGATATTGCATACAAGGATATAACCGTCACGGTTTCCGAGGATAAATCCTATTCGGGTGCCGAGCAGAAAATGTACTTCTTCTTAAGCGGATATGCAGATACGCAGACATCACTTACCTTTGTTGCTGATGAAATGAATGCAGAAAACTTTAAGGAGAACTTCCTTTTCTCGGAATACGGACCTGTCCGTCCCTGGGCAATGGTTGCGGCAGACGTAACGAGAAAAAATGCAAACGGTGCATTCTTCCCTCACGACGGAAAGTATCTTGACCTTTCTATGGGTAGTGCAGGGGAATGGTGTGCATTTAAGGTGCAAGTGCCAAAACCCGGTAAATATGCAATAGATATCGGCTGTTACTGCTATTCAAACGGTGGTACGGCAGAGATTTATATGCTTCCCTATGATGCGGAAGTAATGACTTTCCAAAATATTGTCGATAATATTGATACCTATGCATCAGAGGAGACCTTTGCGGCTTCTGCAGATACATACATTGCAGACCCCAATGCGGCAGGACCTATGATGCAGAGTATGATGGGTACCTTTGTTGCAGATGAAAATCTCGACTATTCAAAGGGCTATACAGACTATCTTATGATAGTCAAATCAAATTACAGCGAAATAAATCCTCTCAGATATTATATATACCTCCACACAATCAATTTCGTAGGCTCAGGCAGTATCGCAACGGCAACAGTTGATATCACAGATTCCGCTATCGGTGTCGGTGAGACAATGAGCATAACGGGCGTCGAGGCAAAGAACTCCGTGGGTGGTGTCTTTGATTTAAGTGAAGCATATATCGAGCATAGTGTTAAGGAAGGCTCGGAGAATATACTTGAGCTTATGTCCGACGGCGTGACCTTCAAGGCACTTTCCGAGGGTGAAGCAACAATCGAAACCCTTATTCTCATAAACGGCTGTTCCTTTGTAAAAGAGACAAAAATCTCGGTTTCCGAGGACTTTGCAATAAAGAGTGCATATATCTATAATGCTTCCTCTGCCGTTGTGGGAAAACAACTCGAGCTTATAAGCAGGGTTGAGCAGAATAACCGAAAGGTTTTATCAAGCGGTGAGATTGAAAGCATTGAGATAGTAAGTGAGGAGCCTTCGGGCGAAGTTGTGGCTGTACTTTCCGACGGAAAAACACTTGAAGCGGTAGGTTCGGGAAGTGTCACACTCCGTGGTGTTGTTTTGTCCCGTGGTAAGCGTTACACAACCGAAGAAATAGAAATATCCGTAAGCCCCATAACAACTCCTTATCCCGCAAACTTCTCAATTTCATTCCCGAGAGTTTCTTATAGCGATAACGTTACATACTTAAACGATTATCAGCGCTACAGCGCAGACAGAAACTGGACATTCCACAGTATAACAAACCCCGAAAGCGGATACCAGCAGATAAAGCTTGCTACCTATGACCATGCGGCAATAGTATGGAAGCAAAAGGTTGAGCCGCGTTATCTCGCATTCAAGACATATTTTTCAACCCCGGGAAAATATGAAATCACCCTTGAGGGTGTATCGAGATACAGAGCCGCAAATGTCGAGGTTTATGCGATTCCCTATAGTCGTGACAATGAGGCAAATTTAGAGAGCCTTATGCAGAACGGAAATGAATATTATCTCGGCAATATTGATACCTACGACCCGGATCAGTCCTCTGCCGGAATAAAGAATACAATCACGGCAGAAGGAGCGACGGGAGAAATAGCCTCCGCAGGTGAGCATCTTCTTGTGTTCAAGATAGTCAACGGCAAATCAACAGCGGCAAATCAGCCGGGTGATTGCTTGTATATAAAGCATATCAACTTTAAGAACAAAAGCGCATTGGCAAATGCTGAACTTTCTTCCGAAAGCGGTTCTTCGCAGATTGAAGCAGGGAAGACTCTTGCTCTCTCAAAAAAGCTTTATCGTGGTGATGGCTCGGAAATGGAGTTCAATCCCGATGAAATGACAGTTGTATATTCATCAAGTAATAACGAAGTTGCAACAGTATCGGAAAACGGTGTTGTAACAGGAATAAATGAAGGTACGGCAAAGATTTCCGCAACTTTTACCCACGGAGTATTAAGTGCGACTGCGGAATTTGAAGTAAGTGTTACCGATAGCTCCGGAATTGATACAAATCTCGGAATTTCCGTTTCTGCTCCCGAAACCATTTATGCATATTCAACCGGGAAGATAACTCTCTCCGTTGCAATGCAGAGTGGAAGATGGGTTGAAATTCCGTCCAAATATATCAAATGGAATATAACGGAAGGTGCAGACCTTGCCGAAATTTCAGAGGACGGTACTATTACCGGAATACGTGTCGGAAATGTGGTCATTCAGCCTGAAATAGACGCTTCTTACAAAGAAAACATCTCCGATATCGTAATAGACCCAATAGCCGTAAATATTGTATGGGACAGCACACTTAAACCCACAATATTCACACTTGAAGAGCGCGAAAACGCAATAGTAAATGCCAAGAGATATACCTGGGCGAAGAGTGAAGCAAAAACAGCAGCAACACGTGCGGATATTTATGCTGAAAGAATTGACGACATATATAAGCTCATTGCACCGGAAGGACTTCCGAGATTCTACTATATCGGTCAGCATTATGACCCGGGCAAGAAAATTTGTCGTTATTGTAAGGAAGATTTGAGTGCAACCCACGCAAATCAGGGCTTTATGGCAAATCCGCTGTCAAATCCGTGGAAGGTACAATGCCCTGAGTGTAAGCGTGTTTTCCCCTCAAACGATTTCGGTTCATTCTATGAGCTTGGACTTTCCGACGACAAAGCTCATTGGAATTATGAAGTGGCTCTGCAGAAGCACCACGAGCTCTTTGTCTGTGAACAGGTAAAGAGTGGCGGTGAGTGTACTCACACACCGCCTGCAGAAAATGCACCGAAGAACAATTCGGAAGAGTGGATTCAGAAAGACCCGAGAAATGATGCCTGGTATGAATACTACGGCTACGGAGTTGAGGGCGGATATCTCACAAACAGACTCTACAGCGATCAGGATTCACGTTGGGGCGTTGACGATAGTATGGGTTATCGTCAGCCCTACGTTTCAGATCCCGATGCAATTGGCTATGATGCACGCTACTTTGATAAAGACGGCTACGCATGGTACAGCGATGGCGGAAGTGTGGGACCTGTTCTTCACACATACATCGCATACTATCTCCACGAAGGTGTATGGTATGGAAACGGTGTAAGCACAGGTCTTGTGAAGAGTGCTTTGTACAACCTTATTGATGCTTTTGTATATACGGGAGATATAAAGTATGGACGTGCCGGTGCAATACTTCTTGACCGCGTTGCCGATGTATACCCTGATATGTATTGGTATCAGTGGCACAACTTCAGAAGCGACGGATACCGTGGCGATACCTGTGATATTATTTGGTCAAACTACATTGCGGAGCTTTCCGCAAAGGGGGCCGATGCGTTCCTTCCGGTATACAACGACCCGTATGTTTCAAATTATCTTTCAAGCCGTGCCGCGAGATATGAGGTTGACGAAAACGGAAACTGGAAGAGAGATAATAACGGAAATCTTATCCCGGTAAATCTAAAAGATAGTCCGGGAGCGCTTCGCAAGCACATTGAAGAGAATCTTCTCCTTGAAATTTATGACCATATGAAGAGAGGGATGCTCACTTCAAACTTCGGTTCACACCAGTCCAGTCTCGCCGCAGCGGCAGTTGCGCTCAACAGATTCCCTGAAACTGCAGAGATGCTCGATTGGATGATGCAGACGGGTGAGGAGTTCTCAACTGGTCCCGAGCGTGACGAGCCTATGGGTGGTCTGAATGTGATGAAGACTATGATTGAATTTGTTACCCGTGACGGTATGGGTGATGAAAACTCCACCCACTACAATGCAGGTTGGATTTCCAATCTAATAGAGCTTGCCGATTACCTCGGCGGATATGATGGATACACAAAGGTAAATCTCTTTAACAATCCTAAATTCACAACAATGTTCACAGCGCATCTCCGTGTAACTCTCGGCAACTATTACTGTGCTCAGATTGGTGATGCAATGTCAACTGCAAGCACGGGAATAAAGATAAGCCATAACAACATAGATGATGCAGTTGTCGGATTCAAATATACAGGCGACAGAATGCTTGCCCGTGCTATGTATCATCTCAATGGCGGTACTGCCGACGGACTCCACTACACAATACTTGACAAAGACCCCGAGCGTCTTGAAAAAGAAGTGGAGCAGATTGTGGAAGAGGATGGAGAGTTCTTCCTCGGAAGCGATATGATGACAGGTTTTGGTTTCGCCGCCCTTCGTGCAGGTGCAAATCATAATTCTGCAAGTTCTGATACGGCAAACAATACAAGCCGTGACTTCGCAATATATTTTGGCGGAAGCTATGGTCACGGTCACCTTGATTCGCTTAACCTCTTTATGGATGCATATGGTCTCAATATCGCTCCCGACCTCGGATATCCTGCCCAGACAGGCTGGGATCCCAACCGTTACGAATGGGTGAGAACAACTATCTCCCACAACACGGTTGTTGTAGATGAAAAGGAGCAGGAGTCATCTACCGTATCGGGCACACCTTATCATTTTGATGATTCGGGACGTGTCAGAATTATGGATGTTTCATCCGATGTTTACAGCAATATTGATGAATACAGAAGATCTGTGATTATGGTCGATGTGGATGATGAGATTTCTTACGGCGTTAACTTCTTCCATGTAAAGGGAGGTCGTGATCATATTTACAGCTTCCATAGTCAGTCAGATGACCTCTCCGTGGTATCGGGACTTTCCGATATGGAAAAAACTCCGATGTATACCGATGATGAGGGTAACCTCTACGGCGTATATGCAGGTGCTGACGTAAAATATGGTGCAGACCCGGGCGGCGTGTTCAATGGTCAGTATATGCGTGGCTCAACGTGGATGAAGAATGTAAGAACCTTCAATTCAATTGACAAGAACTTTGCTGTTGAATATAAGGTTAAGGACTGGAATAAGGTGCTTCCGAGCAAGAAAGACATAAGACTCCGCCTCACAATGGTAAATGATGAGCCGATGAAGGAAGTTTCCTTTGTTACGGCACTTGCTCCGCAGACGGCAAGCAATAAGAACATCGGTGAGCTTGAATATCTTCTTGTGAGAAACAGCGGAACAAATCTTGATACAACCTTTACAACTATCTTTGAGCCGTTTGAATCGGGCAAAGAATACATTGACAGCATCGAGAAGGTTTCCATGGTCAGAAATGAAAGCGATAAGCCGGGAATAAACGATTCTTATGGTGCAGTCAAGGTAACACTCAAAAACGGTCGTGTAGACTATGTAATTTACTCAACAAACACAGAAGTAAATTATACTGTTGATGATAAGATAAACTTCAGCGGTTTTGCAGGCGTTATGTCCCTTGAAAATGTAAACGGCAATGAAAAGGTAGTTTACAGCTACTTAAATGACGGAACAACTCTTAAACTTGCTTCCGAGGAAGGCGAGGATGAGATTTCGGCTGTTACGGGAACAATAACCGGCTTTACCGAAACACTTTCAATGGAAAATCAGATCACATTCACTCCGGATAATGGCTCAGATATTGATACAACAGAGCTTGTGGGCAAGTATGTCTATGTTGAAAATGACGGCGAACAGAACGGTGCTTATCTGATTGAAGGTGCAAAGAAAGTCGGAGACGATATTGAGCTTTCAACCGGATCTATAACACTTATCCGAAAGTATATTGATTCAAATGATATTAACCTTGGATATGTGTACAACATCCAAAAAGGGCAGAAGCTCTCAATACCGCTTTCAACAGTAGTAGATACATCTCCGTTAGTTGATGAAATTTCCGATACTTCTGCAACGGTAGGAAGTCTTATAACCATTCCCGTGAAGGCGGAAAGCCCGGTAGGCAAAGAAATCAAGTTTGAGGGCGAATCACTTCCGAGAGGAATGTCCATAGATGAAGAAACCGGAGTGATCACATGGAAGCCTGCCTCAAGTCAGGTCGGAGAAAACCACGTTGCAATAACGGTTTCTGATGGTATGCTCAAAACTACCATACACTTTATCGTCAAGGTTTACGGTTCAACATCGGGTGCACCTTCGGGAAGCGGCAATGGCGGCGGAACAGGAAACGGCGGTAACGGAGGCAACGGAGGAACGTCAACACCCTCGGATGAAAAGGAAAATGATGTAGAAAACGGCGGTTCCGACGTTCCGCAAACTCCGGATTCCGAAAATGTTCGCTTTACCGATCTTGGTGCACACGCCTGGGCAAGTGATGCAATCAATTCTCTTGCGGATAAGGGAATAATCAAGGGCACAAGCGAAACCACCTTCTCGCCGGGGAATGACATTACCCGTGCAGATTTTGCAATCCTTCTTGTTCGTGCATTTGAAAAGACAAGTGA
>JAFSEA010000086.1 GCA_017435965.1 Oscillospiraceae bacterium | reverse complement strand
CAAAAATGCTATTATCTATGATTCTTGCAATCGCAATGCTCCTGTCCCTTCTGCCGACAATCCCGCTTGCATCGGCAACAGAAACTCCCACAGAGTTTACTGTTGATTTTGCGGCATATACATCAACCTTCCCGGATAAGAATAAAGGTACTAAGGACGGCAGATGGTATATCTTCGCAGGAGATGACATATACGGTGAAAACTGGAAGATTATCACGGATAAAACCGTATCAACTATCTTCAGCGGAACAACAAAAACCGCAGTACAGCATTATACCACATATCTTCCGATTAACGTGACTGCCGACTATGCAGCAAATGGCTGGGATACGCTCGCAATTGAGGTAACGGCGCCGTCGGCAGGAATGTATACAGTTGATGTTATCGGCAGAAGCTCCGGATCAGGCGTTGATTTCAGTGCATCGGTAAATGACACGGACATTGGCGAATGGAGTCTTCTTGCTGATAAGACCGGTGTAAAAGCAGGTGGTGAGGTAACATTAGCCTCCGCAGTTCCTGTTGTGCTTGAAAAAGGTGCAAACACTGTGAAAATTAAGCAGACGGTGGGTCAAAACGGATATTTCGGATTTAATTTCACTCCCTTTGCCGGACTTGGCGAAGTTAGCATCAGTGCCGAATCTTCGGAGCTTGTTGCCGGCGATGAGGAGGGTCTTGCTTTAACCGTTTCTGCAAAAGATGCAGACGGTAAGGTAATATCCCTCGACAACGCAAGCATAACGTATAAAAGCTCTGATGAAGCGGTTGCAACTGTTTCGCAGAAGGGTGTTGTTATGCCTGTTGCACAGGGCAACGTAAAAATCACAGCAACAGTAACGCTTGGCGGAGTTACGAAGGAAGCCGAGTTCGCAATCACCGTTTTACCGGCAGGTCCGAAGGTTGCAAAGGAATTCATTCTTGACTTCACAAAGGTAGACACGTCGACTCTTGATGGTCAGTATGCAAAGGTCAACGGCGTTGCGAAAGGTCCGAACTGGAGCATTATTACGAAGGTGGCAGAAGGTTCGAATATCTTTAATAAGACCAAGCGCATCAGATTCTACCTGAATTCTTACCTCCAGCTTGGTATTTATGCGGCAGACTTAAATGAAGGTTACGACACTGTGCTTATAGACTTTGATGTTCCTGCAGACGGAACTTACTATATCACGGGTCTTTTCAGAAGAAATACGGCAGGTGGCTACGGCGATATTTATATCGACGGCAATAAAATCTGCACTTATGATTTCTATAATTCTGCAAATGCAGACGTGACTGCAGACGTTTCAAAAACTCCCGTAGCACTTACCGAAGGTACTCACAGATTAAGACTTACGGGAAGATTTTCTCAGGTAGACACACACGCATATGTAAATATTTTCAATTTGACGTTTACTCCGCTTGGTGAATTTAGCGGAGCGGAGCTTTCCCTTGATAAGAATTATATCCTTCTTTCTGATACGGACGGAGAAAAGCTTTCGGTAAATGCTATCTATGAAAGTGGTTGTAAAATAGAAGCAAATAATGTTGGTGAAGTAACTTTTGAAAGCCTTAATACGGATGTTGCAACCGTAACGGCTGACGGAACTGTTATCCCGGTTTCTGAAGGTGAGGTTACAATCAAGACAACCGTAACAATCGGTGAAGTAACAAAAGAAGCTGTTATTACACTTACAATCTCAAAAGAACCGCTCTATAAGAGCTTCAAGGTTGATTTTGCCCAGGTAGATACAACTCAGCTTGTTGATGGTCAATATCTCAACAGAACTGCAACTGCAGTCGGTCCGAACTGGCAGGCTGTAAGCAATAAAAATACATCAACTCTTCTTGGTGCAAACAACCGCGTAAGATTCTATTCTGCCGGATTTGTGCAGATGAGCATATATTCAAGCGACCGCGAAAACGGACGTGATACGCTTGTTGTAAACTTCACAGTGCCGGAAGACGGAGTTTATGACGTAACCGGAAAATTCCGCACCGGAACGTCGGGTGGATACGGAGATATTTATATTGACGGTGTAAAGCATTGCAGATATGACTTTTATGCTGATGCAGTTGAGACTGTGGATGTTCTGATAAATTCAGAACCCCTTGCTCTCACAAAGGGTGAGCACCAGTTCAAGTTTACGGGAAGTCTCTCAAGCGCAGAGTCCCGTTCGGACATATTCATCTATGATTTCACGTTTACGGAAGAGGGCATACTTGATTCTGCAAAGCTTGCTTACGATAAGAGATATATTCTTCTTTCTGAAACAAACGGCGCAAAGCTCGACCTTTCTGCAAAATACGTTGGCGGACGTGCTGTTGACGTAGCAAAGGACGCAGTGGTTTCGTTTAAGAGCTCCGATGAAGCAATTGCAACCGTTTCTCAGGACGGTGTTGTTTTCCCGGTTTCGGAGGGCAGCGTT
The DNA here is from genome assembly GCA_017435965.1 of Oscillospiraceae bacterium. Taxonomy (GTDB): domain Bacteria; phylum Bacillota; class Clostridia; order Oscillospirales; family JAAYXM01; genus SIG480. The sequence continues at coordinate 24,585 of JAFSEA010000086.1, read as the reverse complement.
GTTATAACAGCAACTGTAAACGTTGGCGGAATCATCAGAGAAGCAGAGCTTCCGCTTAAGATATCGGCAGAAGCTATTTATGAGAATTTTGATATTGATTTCACGTTAGTTGACAGAGACAAACTTGATGACTCGGATGGAAGAGTAAACAGAAACGGAACTGCAATAGGTCCTAACTGGAGCCTCGTAACAGACAGAAACGTTTCAACTGTCTTCGGTGCGAATAATCGTGTAAAATTCTATGCGACATACCTTCAGTTCTTTTTGTCCGCCAATGACGTAAATAACGGTCGTGACAGAGCTGTTGTAAAGTTCGATGTAGGCGTTGATGCATTGTATGATATTGAGCTTTTCGGAGGAGTAAGCGCCAGCGGAGGCCTTGCAGAGTTCTATATCGATAACAAATACGTCGGTGAGTATGATTTCTATTCCGAAATAACGGATACCACAGGTGCTCGCGGAAGACTCAGAGCAGTAGAGCTCTCCAAGGGTACGCATACATTGACTGTAGTTGTAAAGCCGAGCTCGGGAACAAGCGCATATGTTGTTCTTTCAAAATTGAGCTTTGAGGAAATTGATGCATTAAGCCCGATTGCTAAAGTTGGTGCTGAAACGAGCAGAGATTCCATTGCTCAGGGCGAAAGTGAACCGTACAGCATTTATATTCTCCATGAAGACGGCGTAAGATATTATGCAAAGCCGTCTCTCAAAGGAGAAAAGGACATAAGCGTTTCTCTTTCAAGTGACACACCGGAAATCGCAAGTGTTTCCGATGGATTTATAAAAGCATTGAATCCCGGAAATGCAGAGTTTACAATCTCCGGCGATATTGCAGGTGTTACTGTTCCGAATGGCGAATTCGAAATTACCGTTAACGAGAATACATATGACCATCCTGAACTTGATGTGGTCTACGATCTCTTCTATGAAGGCGGAACTACCGAGATATCTGCGGCGGCTTATCTTTCCGATGGTTCAAAGATATTTGATCGCGATATAACATATCATTTCGCATCTGATAACACAGAGGTCGCATCCATCGATGGAAATACAATGTCTACGTTAAAAGAAGGCGAAGCCACCATCACGGCTTATGTAACCTTCAACGGAATTGAAAAAACAGTATCAAAGAAAATCAAGGTTGTTCCTGTTTCTCTTGAAAGGATAGAAGCACATACGGAAGATAATATTGTTTCGTCGATTGATAAAGATGGTTCTCAGATTGTTGTTAAGGGAATAAACAACGACGGAAGCGAAGGAAATATTGACGGGGCAACGTATGTCTATGAAAACCTCACTCCTGACCTTATTGATTTAAGCGAAGACGGAAAAGTATTTTCAATAGCTCGTGGTGCAGCACAGGTAAAGGTTATAATGACTCTTGGCGGACTTTCTTTTGAATGCATCGCAGATGTCATTTCAAGCTCACAGAAAACAGAACCTACTTTGTATACATATGAGATGCGTCAGAATGCTCTCTATAATATTTCAAAATACGATTGGGCAAAGAGCAGTAAAGATTCTGCTGTAAGAGATGCTGAATATTGGGTAGAGAATTTAGAAGCGGTTTATGACTCTATTATGTATGAAGGCATACCGAGAGCTTATTCTATCGGTTTGCACGACAGTCCTGACGATTTCGACTACAAGTGTGCATATTGTCAGGAAGACGTCAGAAATCATGCAACTTCGTACGGTTGGAAAACAAATCCGCTCGTGCGTCCATTCAAGATTCAGTGTCCTGCATGTAAGAGATTTTTTCCATCAAACGACTTCGAAAGCTTCTATAAGCTTGGACTTGATCAGAAGCGACAGTTTGATCGCACTCGTGCGCTTGAGGCACATCGCGCAATGCTTCTCGAAAAGGGAGAGATTCTTCCGGAACTTGAAATTTCCGAGGAAAGAAGAACCGCTATAGATTCAGGTCTTGCACTCACAAAAGAAGAACGCGCGTACTATGGCTACGGCAAAGGATATCTCAAAAACAATACATATCGTGATGCAGTAAATGACGGCGTAATGCTTCTTGATCATGTGTATGATTCAGCCGGCAATATCGTTAAAGAAGGCGTTCCTCTTGCAGAAGAAGATCTCGATACCTACGCTGTTGACGATGGTATGGGATGGAATATCGGATTAACTGCTGATAGTGGTATTCCGATAATGAAGACATTTATTCCGTTCTACCACCATGCGATGTATAGCATAAACGGATCTGTTTATCTCACAAAAGCTCTCCCGGCTCTTATGGATGCATATCTCTATACAGGCGACATCAAGTACGGAAGAGCAGGTGCAATCCTCATCGACAGAATTGCAGACGTATTCCCGAGCTTTGACCTTACACAGTGGGTTGAGTATCAGAACTCACACGGTGGCAGAAACACCGGAAAGATTTTAGGTGCTATCTGGCAGAGTGGTCTTGCTGAAACTTTCATAAAATCATATGATGCATTTTATCCGGCAATGGATGACCCGTATGTAATTCAGTTCCTTTCAAAGAAGGCGGCAGAATTCGGATTGGAGAACCCGAAACTTACGGGTGATATGATTCGTGAAAACTGCGAAAACGGAATTGTTCGTGAGTCGTTTAAAGGTGCAAAGGAAGATAAAATCCAGGGTAACTTTGGTATGCACCAGATGGTGGTCACTTGCGCTGCCGTTGCTCTCGATACATTCCCCGAAACTCAGGAAATGCTTGATTGGCTTATGGCGAGATCAAGTACCGGCAAAACGACTGTTTCCAATTATGGCGTTTATGTTGATGGTGTATATAAACCGCGAACATTCGGCGTTTACACATCAAATACCGGCGGTGAGATAGGAATCTACCTTGTAAACCAGGTTGACCGAGACGGTTTCGGTTACGAAATCGGTGCAAGCTACAACCAAAGCTGGCTTAATAATATAAGTGACCTTGCAGATATTCTTTATCGCTATAAGGGTTATAACGGAACGGATTTTTATGAGCATCCGAAGTTTAAGAAGATGTTCAACACAATCTATCAGATGACGATGGCGGGCGGATATACGCTTCATCTCGGTGACTTTGACAGAACAGCCTCAGTAAAGAATGCTACATCTAAATTATCTTTGCTTCGTGGTTTCAAGAGATTGAACGATCCGCTGTATGGTCGTATCCTAGCTGCTTTGCTCGGCGGAACTCTTACCGATGCTTATATAGATATATTTGAGCCTGATGCAGAGGCTCCGAAGAAAGAAATTGAAGCTATTGTGGAGGAACAAGGCGAATATAAACTCGGAAGCCGAAATCTTCCCGGCTTCGGACTTGCGGTTCTTTCCGGGGGTGAACTCATCAAGAACTCAGGTGCGATTGCTGATGCTGATTTCCGTCATGATACATGGCTCTGGTATGGTAACTCAACAAAGTCACACGGACATGAAGATTTGTTGCAGATGGGAATTGATGCCTATGGCTTCAACTTCACTCCGGACCTCGGATATCCGAAAGAAACAGGTTCAGATCCGAACCGTGCACAGTGGGTAAGTGCAACGATTTCTCATAACACTGTTGTTGTTAACGGAAAAACGCAGAAGACAACAGAATATGCTCTTCCGTATCATTACGACGGAGATGGTATTGTAAAGTTGATTGACGTTGATGCGGCTCATGTTTATGACGATACAGATATATATCGCAGAACGCTTGTTTCTGTTAATGCTTCCGAAGAGGTTGCTTATACGGTAGACTTCTTCCGTATCCTTGGCGGTAGCGACCATATGTATAGCTTCCATACCCAGTCTTGCGACGGTTACACGGTTGATGGACTTAATCTCGTTCCGCAGGTTGATGAAAACGGAACTTATATTGGTTCATATGCAGGTAAGGATGTTCCTTACGGCGAAGATCCGGGCGGAAATCCTCCGGACAACACTTATCCCACAGGATTTACATGGCTTAAAAATGTAAACCGTGACGATGCTCCTGCAAGCGGTAACTTCTCCGTGAACTTCAAGCAGACAGACTTTAAGCATCTGGTTGAAGATTCAAATGGCCTTAATCTGAAGTTCACAGCTCTTAATGATTGGACACCGTCAAGTGTTGGTATTGCTGCAGGTCTTCCGCCTCATCGTGAGGAAAACCTTGTCATTCCGCATCTTGACTATATGATGATTCACAGAACGGGAGAAAACCTTGATACACTCTATACATCGGTTATCCAGCCGTATAAGGGCGAGGAGTATATTGAGAGTATGGAGAGTGTTCCGCTTACATGCAACGGAACTGAAGGTGAGAAAGATGCTTCCCGTGCAGTTAAGGTTAAGCTTAAAAACGGACGTATTGACTATATCATCTATGCAACAAACAATGAACTGACCTACACGTTAAATGATGGTGATGTAAACATCGAATTCAACGGATTTGTTGGTGTTTATTCTGTAAATGAAGAGGGAAAGAATATCTATTCTTATATAAATGACGGAACAAAGATTGGTAATTTGGAGGCGACTTCAAGATATACCGGTAAAGTAATCTCATTCACAGAAGAGCTTTCATCGGAAAACGAAATTGTTGTAATGCTCGATCAGGAGATTTCAGATGAAGAAATCGCAGCTCTTGCAGGTGAATATGTATACATCGAACCTGATAATGTTGATAACGCTTCTTATAGGATTGAAGGTGCAAGTAGAGTAGACGGCGGAATAACTCTCGATATCGGAGATGTATCGCTTATAAGATCCTACAAGACCGCGGCGGACTTCAATGCAGGTTATAAGTATAATATAGCGGCAGACAGAAGCCTCTATATTCCGCTTTCGGCTGAAACAACCAACAAGCCTGTAATTGCTCCGCAAAGCGATGCGTCAGCTTCGGCAGGAAGTGTTATAAATGTTCAGTTGTCGGCAAAGAGTGCAGACGATGAAAAGGTAACTTACATTGGAAACGTGCTTCCGCGTGGTGCAAGCATAGATTCAGAAACTGGTATAATCTCTTGGAAACCGACATCATCACAGATAGGCGAGAATGGTTTCCTTGTCACTGTCCGCGATGAGTCGGGAAGAGAAAATGCAATAAGCTTTATTATCACAGTCCACGGTTCAACAACAGGAACAAAACCGGTAACACCTTCAACACCGTCTGAACCCGAAACTCCCGGAACTTCCGCAGGAAGCGGCGGTGCTTCTGGTGGCGGCGGAGGCGGCGGAGGTGGTGCAACAGCACCAACAACGCCTTCAGAACCGGAAAAGGGGGATACAACAGAAAAAGAAGATGTTGTAACTCCGATAGTACCTGAAACTCCGTCAGCAGATTCAGATGCTCACTTCGTTGACCTTGAAGGTCATTCCTGGGCAGTAGATGCAATCAACGCTCTTGCAGAAGACAATATAATCAAGGGACCAAGTGAGACCACCTTCTCACCGGCAAAGAACATAACTCGTGCAGACTTTGCAATACTTCTCGTCCGCGCATTCAAGCTCGAGAGTGAAAATGCTGAAAACTTCGCAGACGTAGCTGATAGCGACTACTTCGCAAAAGAACTTGCAATAGCTCGAAATACCGGCATTGTCGGTGGTATTGGTGATAACAAGTATGCACCGAAGAACAACATAACCCGTCAGGATATGATGGTTATAGTTTACAGAGCGCTTAAGAAGCTTAACGTTGAGCTTGAAAAAACAACAGATGCCGAAATGACCGATGTTGATTCAGTTGCAGACTACGCAAAAGAAGCAGTTGGTGCACTTATAAGTGCAGGTCTGGTTAACGGAAAGAACGGCAAAATAGCACCGAAGGATTATACAACGCGTGCAGAAGTAGCTGTTCTTATCAAGCGAATACTTGATTATATGGCATAATTAAAAAGAAACCGTTGCGGGAGATTTCTCCCGCAACGGTAAGAAGGTATAAAGACATGATAAGAATTTACACTGACAAGAAAGAAAAAGATTTAAAAAATTTTTGGGGACATATAGTTTTTCATCCGACGAACGCTATTGAGGATGATTGGGGAAAAGAACAGCTTAACAAAATTTCGGAAGACGGCGCGGCAAAAACAATCCGCATCTATTCGATGTTTGAAGATATGGTAACGCTTAATGAAAAAGGCGAAATGGTCTTCGATTTCTCTAAAAACGATGCAAGAATAGATTATCTTCTCGAAAAAGGCTTCACGCCGCATATTTCATATGGTTTCTTTCCGCTGTGGCTTGCCGCCGAAAAAGAGGACGGCTTTATAAAAAAACGTTATAAAGGTGCAGATTTCTCGGTATCGTATCCATATGATTATTCGAAGTGGGAGGAGATATGCCGCACTTACACAAAGCATATTATCGACCGCTACGGCGAGGCTGTTGTCACGACCTGGCGCGTCCATTGCTACAACGAGCCGGATTCCTGGGCGTTCTTCCATAAATCCGCGGAAAGCAGATATGCCCGCGTGGAAGAATACTTCAAGCTTTATGAAGCGTTTGTTCGCGGAGTAACCTCGGTGTGTGACAAAATCCGTGTCGGTGCCCCCGGTCTTGCGGAAAACCCGAGATGTCATGAGTTTTTCTGTGATTTCCTCGGTCTTGTCAGAGAAAACAATACCCGCCTTGATTTTATCACCTTCCATGCCTATGGAACTACAGGGAGTCACCTTAAAGAAGAAAAAGAGGTCTTCGACTCAAGGGGAGCTTTGCATCAGATTCTCGATATAATGCGGCTTGCAAAGATGTATGGCTTTGACGATATCCCGTTTATGGTTGATGAATGGGGCGCATCAACGGGCGGCTATGACGGCATAGATAAAAATCCTGCATATGACTTTCGTGAGAACGAAAAATATGCAGCATACTATGTAAGAATGCTTACGCTCTTTGATGAACTCAACCTTCCGATTGAGCAGATGATGATTTGTCTTTCGGGTCAGCACGATCTCTCGGTTGACTTCGGAGGTCATCGCAACTTCTTCTCAAAGAGCTTCTATCCAAAGCCTATATATAATGCACACGTACTTGCAAATAAGCTCGGTGATGAAAAGCTTCATTATTATACAGAGCGCGACCACGATGAATTTGTTTCCGTTCTTCCGTCAAAACACAGCAAAGACGGTCATATGTCGGTTCTGCTCTGTTATGCTGATGATGCATTCTCTGCAAAACGCTGTGCATCAGATTTCGATATACGTTTTTCAAATCTTGATAGGGAATATAACGTTGTTAAATACGTTATAGACAAAACCCATGCAAATGTTTATACGAAATTCTTAGAGCTCGGATCTCCGCAGAATGCATCTCCCGAAATTCAGAATCAGATTCGCGATGCAGGTGCGCTTGTTTCAGAAAAATGCGGATGCGTTTCTCCGCAGAATGAGATAATAACGCTGAATATGGCGGAAAATTCGGTGCTTCTTTTAGAGCTTTTACCGATTGAATAAAAAAGACAGGAGAATGTATTATGTTGAAAACAGGATTTGCACGTCTTGACATCACTCCGGCGCTCGGGATAAACCTTGCGGGATATTTCTTTGAAAGACCGGCGGAGGATATACTCGACCCGCTATATGCATCGGCAACGGCGTTTGAAAGCGGAAGTGTGCGTGCAGTTGTGTTGAGTGTTGATAATCTCGGAATAAATACCGTGATTTTAGACGTTTATCGCGAGAATATAGCAAAGGCGTGTAATATTTCACCCGATGCGGTGTATATCGCATGTACACATACGCACCTTGGCCCAGACCTCGGAGTGTTAGAAGGAAAATGCAAAAACCCGGAATATGCCGCATTTCTCGGCAAAAAGCTTTGCGATGTTGCAACGCTTGCTTTCATGGATCTTGCACCGACGAAAATGTATTATTGCCGTGGTGAGGTAAAGGACGTTGCTTTTGTTCGTCGCTACCGTATGCGTGACGGCTCGTCCCGAACAAATCCCGGTTACTTAAACCCCGATATTCTCCATCCGAACGGAAGTCCCGATGAAGAATGTGCGCTTCTTATTTTAAAGCGAGAGGGTAAGCATGAGATCGGCATCGTCAATTTCCAGGTACATCCCGACTGCATCGGCGGCTGTGCAATTTCGGCAGATTATCCGAAATTCGTCCGCGATACCTATGAAAAGCTCATTGATAATTCCTGTTGTATGTACATCAACGGTGCGCAGGGCGATACAAACCACATTGACGTGCGTCTCGGTGAGGATAAGTGCCGTAAGGGCTATGACCGCATCCGCTATATGGGAAGAAAAATCGCTATGGCGGCAGTGGCAAACTATGAGCTTGCAGAGGAAATTTCGGGTGACGAAATCAAGTTTGCGAGAAAGGGCGTTACTGTAATGCACAACCGCGGTAAGGTAGAGGAACTTGAGCCTGCGCGTGAGCTTGTAAGGCTTTATAAGGAATACGGCGACCCGAATAAAATTCCTGATATTGCAGAGCGTTTTCCGATGTTTAAAGGAAATCCGAATGTGCAGACTGCGGCGGCAAGGAGAATTGCATCCCTCGAGGAGCTTCCCGAGGAAAAAGAACTGTGGATTTCCGCACTTGCAATCGGTGATGTTGTTTTTGCAGGTTTTCCCGGTGAGCCGTTCACGGAGATTGGGCGTTCGGTTAAGAAAAAATCGCCGTTTGGGCTCACAATCCCGTCCTGCACTACTAACGGATACGAAGGATATTTTCCGATGATGGATGCGTATGATGAGGAAGGCTATGAAAAGTCAACTGCACGCTATGTGAAGGGCACTGCAGAGAAACTTATAGACGAAATGACAGACCTCATTAATGCGTTGAAATAAATTAACAAAAACAGGAGGAAAAGAAAATGAAAAAAGCATTATCAATTATCCTTGCACTGACCTTGGTATTCTCACTTCTCCCAACCTTTGTATTCGCAGCAGAAACCGAAACGGAAACGACAATGGACTGGAGCCGGCCGATTGTATTCGATTTTGGTACGCCAACGAACCCGGAGACGATAACAAACGGAGCCTATTTGAATCTTGGTGATACATACAAAGGTGAAAACTATGAACTCTCTTTATTCAAAACCAGATCTGCTGTTTTGAATGAATCAAACAAAGTTAAAACAGTAAGTGGTTCATATGGAAAATACATTCAGATAACGCCTAGTGATAGTATGATAGCTGCAGGGAACAATACCTTCACAATCGCATTAAAAGTTCCTGAAAATGGAATTTATGATATTTCGGGAGATGTATACAATTCCAATTCGGGGGCAACGACGACTGCTGTAGTAAAAAATCAGACCAAGGAAACAAATATCAATATTGGTTCGATTGATAATATTCCAAACAATGAAACAGGCCTTTCCGACAACGATGGAACAACGGGTCCCAGAACAAGAGTGTTCAGCGAAGGCAGAGGAATTCCTGTTGCCAAAACAAGTAATTGGGAAACTGCAGAAAATAGTGCTCACATAGACAACCACATTATTCTTACAATCACAAAAAACAAGTCTACTTCAAGCATACTTTATAATTTGAAATTAACTCCGTCGAACATTACTGCGGCATCGGTTACAATCCCTTCGGCAGAATACAAAGTCGGTGATAATATCATCCCATCGGTATCCCTTTCAATTGATGGTTTGGATTCTGCAAAGGAATTTGAAGACCTTGATATGGCAGGTATTGTAATCGGTATAAAAGAGACAGATGCAGATGTTTCGGTTTCAAACAATGTTATAACTGCAACAAAAGCCGGCGAGATAACTTTTACACCAACAGTAACCGTGAACGGAAAAACTCATAATGCAGCTCCGATAACTCTCAATGTTGCTTCCAATGAGGATGAAGCACTTACCGATGCATTTACAGTAAAAGAAACACCGGCATCGGAGTATGTTGCTCCTGCGGTTGTTTCGGTAACCGTTGACGGCGAGGTTATAAGTTCTGTAAAGAATGAAGATGGCTCGCATAAAATAACGGCAGAAAATATAAGCAAATCAGGTGCAAAATTTCTCTATTGGGCAAAGGGACTTTCGGATAAAAAGAGAATCATTTCTTTCTCTAACGTTATTGAGAATTATATTCCCGAAGAAGACGGTGCAAATTTCCTTATTGCAGTATACGATGATTATGCACCGGGTAAATCGGAGTATTACAATGCAAACGGTCAACTCATAGCAACAGAAACAGCTCCTGAATATCCTTCAATGGCAGGTTACGGAACTGCAACGGCATGGAACAGATATGGTGATACGAATATCTATGTTGCGGAATATAATAATAAAACACAGCCTGATAACGTGACGATAACCGTAAACGGAAACGACAGAACAGTTCCTTACGGGACGGAAATTGTCTGCAACGCAAGTGAGGAAAACTTCAAGTGTTGGACAAAAACCAATATAAACGGAAAAACTGAAATTATAAGTGCAGATAATGAGTATAGATTCCTTGCATGGGAAGACTGTACGGTTGAAGCGATTTATGCTGAATTTGCATATACGGGAAAGATGGCTAAAATAGTTGTTGACAGCTTCGCGGCAGGAAACGAAACCGGTGTTATGGCTGAGTTTATCGGATTCGGAAACGATGTTGTCGAAAAGGGCATCATATTTAACGGAAAAAGAATTGCAATGACAAAACCGGGCAAACAGTTCAGCGTCATTGCAGACAAAAACGGTGAATATGAGGGTTATGCAATTGTCGGAAACGCCGCAGACGGATATACACTCATAACCGATGGCTCTGCTATCGTTACAGATGCAGAATAGTTGATATCAGACCAAATAAAAAGCGTATGGAGAGGAGCTTTCCATACGCTTTTGCAATATCAATTTATGTTTTTATTTTGACATAGACACGGACGGGAACAACTGTTTTGATGCGCTTGATATAGAAATTGCCGGGCGCAAAAAGCAAGCAATGGCAGAACTTAGGATTGAGGATGACTTTGAGTTTACAAAGCTATATTAAACGAAGATGAAAGAATTCGATTTTCGCAGAGATTAAAAATAAATATAATCAAAAGCATCTGTTATTGTATTAACTTTCTAAGGTTAAGAAACAGGTGCTTTTAGTTTTTATATTTTGTAGTTTTTGTGTACTCTCTCGGTGAAACTCCGCAAAAGCATTTGAGAAGATATCTTCGAAATAATTTCCGATTTTATGTGCCACGATCAAGAGTCGCTCGGCGTTTTTTCAGTCTTAGTTTGCAAATTCAACGCAAGGGTAGTTTGCAACCTCGGCAATGGTTTCGTTTATCGGGCGGAATGGATTCCAGAGAAGCTCTGCATAAAGTGCGGCAGGGAATATGATTTTCTTTTCAAACATTGAATCTTCAACAAGTGCCTGAAGTATTGCATCTTCATTGTTCTTTGCAATCAGTTCCACAACCTTGCGGATACAGTCGCCATTTCGGAGCCAGTCAGACTGCAGCTTCTTCCAGATCTTCTGCTTTTCTGTAAGGCGGTTTCGGATAAACGCATTTGTTCGCTCACCCAGGATATAGCTTGTGGTGAAGTGCTCAAATCGTGTCCAGTCAAGCTTTGGCATCCCTTTGAAAACTGCACCGAATTTCTCACTTTTTCCGCGTAGAGTTATAAGCTTTTCTGTGAGCTTGAAAGTGTTTTCAAAATCAGATACTTCATCTGCGTAGTAATTATAGGGGAAAGAACCGCAATCCTCCCATATTATATGGATGCGCTCATCTACCTTGCTTATATAATCCAGGTTGTTTTTTACGGATGTTGCGTGAAGTCCGAACTGGATGTGAAGATCGGGAGAAAGTTTAAATAACTCTGCGGCGGTTTCGTTTACAAGATTTACAACCGTTTCGGCTACACATTTTCCACCAACAGTATCGGTGTGAAGTTCCGTGAAGGACTGAAAATATATTCCGTCACAATCGGTTTTTGAGTATTCATTCTTGAATGAAGAAACAACATCCTCTTTAATCTTCTTCAAAGAATTTTCGCTGAGCTTTTCAAGAATGTCGGTGCAGTCTGTACCCCACCCCCAGGCAAATCCCCATATGACTTTTATGCCAAAGCTGTGGGCACAGCTTACAACATCGGAAGCGTTAAGAGGAAGATGGTCATTCCAGATAACAACCTCATTAAGACGAAGACGAGCCATATTCTCAAAGAAATTGCGATAGTCATAAATAACGTGTCCCCAGGTCCATATGGCACGGTTTTTTACGGCGGGAGAACAACTAAATCTGAATGGGGGAAGCTCGTTGTCAAAAAGATTTTCAAAAAAAGTTTCGTTCCAGATATCGCCACCTCTGTGAATAACATTTCCAAGGTACTTGTTGCAGAAATCCATACAACCGTAGAGAATACCTTTTTCATCTCTGCCTGCAATGGCAACCGTTTGGCTATCATCATAAAGACCTTTTCCGACATAAATGCTATAACTTTCGGAGGCGTCCGGAACTTTAGGCATTCCCCGGGAAATAAGTTCTTTGAAAATATTGTTGGAATCCTCAAGTCCCACAAATATGAGGTTGTATTCAGCATTGTCTGTTTCGGTCAGCTTATCTGCGGTTTTTGCCGGAAGAACGTAACCAACACGACTTGAAATTTCCGAATATAACATGTCTGTTGCGTTTTTGATAATGCCGCTGTATTTATCGGCAACAATCATCCATCGTTTTTTCATAAGATGAATCCTCCGTTTTGAGTGTTTCCTTATTCTTTGTTAAAATATATCATCGGAACAATATATCGTCAAGTTTATATTTTGGCAAAATAAAAGCTTTTTGCCGAATTTTAAACTTGACCGAAGGTTTGTAGTTGTTTATACTTTAGATAATAGTTTGAAAGGGATGTTTGACATGCAGAAATATACAAGAGAACAGTATTTACAAATGATTCCTCAGAGTGCCGTAAAGCAATGTTTCATAGATGCCCCCGGCTTCAATGCTGCATGGGATTACTGTGTCACCTCTGAAGGAAAACATTATATTCCTTGTTGCGCAGAAGGAACTTTCCCCGAATATGTAAAGCTGTATGAGTATTTACCCGATACAAATGAAATGAAGCTTCTTTTTGATCTTGAGAACAGTATCACGGTATATCCGAGAACAATCCGTCCGAGTAAGTTTCATACCTCCATAAATCCTATGCCCGACGGCAAACTCATTATGACAACCCACACGACAGCAAGTGCGCCTGGTCATCCTTGCTGGATGCCTGAGGCGTATTACACTCATATGTGGGAAGGGTATATGGGTTCAAATGTGATTGTTTATGACCCCGAAACGGGGAAGGTGGAAGATTTCGGAATCCCCGTGCCGAGAGACTCCGTTTATGGTGCAAAGTATATTGCATCAATAAATGCTTTGTTCTTTATCACATATAACCGAGGTCATGCATATCTGTTTTCTCTCGATGATCGTTCTGTAATAGATTTCGGTCAATGTACAGAGTTAGGAACATATCATCTGCATGAAGCATCCGACGGAAATATCTATTTTTCAACAAGAAGCGGTGATTTGTGGAGGTTCAACGTGCAGACAAAAAAAGCTGAGTATACGGGAGTGGAAATCCCGAGAGAGGACACAACAGTTTGCAGAACAAACAATGTCTTTGCGTATTCGGTAAATGGTGCGGACGGCCGCATATATTTTGTTACGCATACAGGAAGACATTTCTTTGCGTATGATCCAAAGGACAATTCTCTTGAAAAACTTGCTTTTATCGTACCTGCAGGAATGCGCGAGGATTACCCCGATTCAAAAGCCTTCGGTATGGTCTTTGATGAATACGGGAAGCTGTGGTATACGGTACATACGAATAAAATTCATCTTTGCTCCATTGATATCGAAAATCCGGAAGCAGAACCGCACGGCTTTGGTCTTGTTGGTACAGAAAAACGCTGTCACGATTGTGTTGAGAATATTTTCATCCGTGATGATATCTTGTATATGTCCGATGCCAACCACGGTCCGGATGCACCGGGAGTTGTGTCGGTTGACCTGCGCAAGGTGCGCCGATATGCAGACACGCCGGGAATAATATGTCAGGATGAAATTGCATATATAACAAGAAATAACGAACTGAGAAATAAAGATTTATATAATGGAAACCTTGAAAAAGACAGCAAGCGTATTGCCGATTTTTACGACCAGGAAAGACGTGATGCAGAATATATAAGCCAAAATCCGTTTTCATTCGGAAAAGGGGAAAAATATGTCTGCAAGCTGTGGAAGAAAGTCGGACCGGAAGGCTCTCAGGTGTATAAGGTTTCATATGATGAGGATGGCAATGTAATTGCCTTTACAGAAGGCGGAAAGCGTGTAGTGTCGAAAAACGGTGAGATAATTAAGATTGACAACTGCGAAAAAATCATCAAAGAAGCAGAGTTGACATTTGATGATTATATCCTTCCTGCACATCCCGGAAGACAGTATCTCGCAAAAGCATCTGCATACGGAAAGCTCTCTGACGGAAGCTTTGTTGTCGGAACAAAAGACGGAATGCTTGCACTTATAAAAAACGGCAAGGTATTCTCTTTAGGTGCAGTATGCAATGACGGGGCAGTACACGATATTGCAGTAACTCCCGACGGCAAAAGAGCATTCGGAGTAGCAGGTGACCGTGACAGTCTCGGAGTGGTTTTCTCCTTCGATACTGAAAACGGCGTTGAAATCGGCGGAAGGATTTATTTTACAAGCGGAGCAAGTCGTGAAAGAACGGGCGTAAGCTCGGAGCCTTGTTGCATTGCCGCTTCACCGGACGGCAAACGTGTTGCAATCGGCGTAAGAGACAACCTCGGTTGCGTATACGAATTTGAAATATAACAAAAATACAGATGCAAGTATTATGCCTGCATCTGTATTTTATTCTTAAGTCTTGCCATTGCATCAGGGCGCAACCAGCCGTGTTCACGGCATTCCGACATAAGCTGATAAATCTCATTCTGTTCTTTCCATCTGAGATAATCCTCACGCCATAATGTGGGAGTTGTGTGAAATGTGTTTTTGAAAAGCTTGATGAAATGAGTTCTGTCATAAAAGCCACATTCGTCAGAGATCATATCAAGGGAATTGGTTGGGACTTTTAAAAGATAAAGAGCTTTCGTCATTCTTGTTGTTGTCACATAATTGTGGCATGTTCGTCCGACCACTTCTCCGAAAGAGGATGTGAAAGTTCTCTGCGACATCATAGCTTCGCGACTTATATGCGCTAAGGTTAAGGGTGATGTGTAGTTTTTAAAAATATAAAATAAAGCATTTTCAATGCATTCAAATTTTTCTTTGGCACTTGAAATCTCTTTTTTTGAAAGCGGAACACAATTCTGCCGTGAACAAAGCTCTAAAAAAGAGGCGGCGTGAATAACTATTTTTTGAATATCCATATCTCGATGGTTACGAAATTCCGTCAAAGAATCTTCGAGGAGAACATCGGCACGCCTTTTGTCGTTGCCTGAAAGTTTCAAAGAAGAGGCTATTGAAAAAAGATCGAAGGAAGAGCTGATATATGAACGTGCGTAAAAAGGAATGTTGTTTTCGGAAAACATTCTTTTGGGAACTGACATAGAGATAACATTCAGTTCGTCAAGCTTTGAATTTCTGCTGTCTATTTGATGGACTGAATACGGATGAACAATGGAAACTGAGCCTGCTGTCTGCTTGTGCCAGACACCATTGATTTTATGGTTATATTCTCCTGAAAGTGTGTACCATATCTGGAGTCCCTCGTGCCAGTGCTCGTCACTCAGACGGTTGTCAACGAGAGGTTTGACGCTAACGGGCCAAAGTTCGGAAGAAAGCCGACCGGAAAAAACTCCGGAAACCGGAAAACTATATTTTGATATATACTCGGTGTATTGCAAACTCATTTTTGTTCACCACCTTTTCTTTATTAATATAATACATTAAACTTTTTCTGCTTTCAAGCTTTTTTATCGTTTTTTTGCCAAAATATACACTTTAATTTCTTTGGTCACTACTATATAATTAAAGATATATAACTGTCATAATAATGGAGGAATGTATTATGAGAAGAATTTTATCGATGATTCTTGTGCTTGCATTGGTGCTTTCCGTTGCACCATTTGCTTTTGCGGAAGAAGAAACTTCAACAGGGGAAGAGAATGTATTGCACTATGACTTTACGAGTTATGGTGTAAACGGAAGCAATGTACAAATTTCGGCCCCAAATGCTACTTATGCTGTGACATCGCAGTATACATCACCTTGGGCGTATGTATATATTCCGAATGCGAACAATAACACTTGTTATCAAGATTTGCTCAGATACAACTGGTATGGAAGCACGACTTTTGAAGCTCCTGCTCTCGGTAAAGGTGCCATAATTTTGAAGCTTCAAGTACCTGCGGGAAGCTACAGCGCAAAAATCGGTATGTATGGTGCAAACAACAGAGTCAATGCGAATATATATCTTGTTCCTGCAAGTGAAACAGCTATTTGCAGTGATCTCGTAAATGCCAATAAATATCAGCAGGCAATAGCGCAGATTCCCGAAGAGTATTTTATGGGATATGCAGACTCCTATTCCGCATCAACCGGAGAAAAAGAAGTGTTGCTTCGGGGACTCAATGTTTCGGAAGATGGCGAATACTACCTTGTTGTCGCTTCAAACGGAGTAAATGAAAATTATGTTCCTACAAGCAGTGGTGGCAAATACTATTATGAGCTCGGCATATGCTCATTCACTCTTGATAAGAGTGAAGTAACTGCAATAACGGCTGCTGTTGACCGTGAAATAATGCAGATTGGAGACGAGGGTGCTGTAACCTCGGAAATCACACGCGGAGAGAATACATATTCAGGAGCAGGTAACGTCACATGGACGAGCCTGAATCCGTCAGTTGCAACGGTTGATGCAACAACCGGAGAAATTATAGGTATTTCAGAGGGCAATGCAACGATAAAGGCAAGCTTCGGAGAAATTGAGAGCGAAGTTTCTGTTGCAGTAATAGATCAGAATAAAGCCGAATATGTATATAATTTTGGAGGAAGTTATCTTATAAATCCGGTCACCTCCGGATCGGTATCTTTGGATTTCCTTTCGAGTATGAAATTTTATGATGTAAATCTTTCTGTATCTGCTCCTTGGAAATATATACTCAATAAATCAATTAACGGATATTCTATGTACGCAAAAGCGGTTGAGTCATCCTTTACCGCAGCCGGCGTTGGAGTTGGGTTCTCTGCATATTCTATATATGTTCCCAAAGCGGGCGAATACAATCTGTCGGTAAAGAAATATACACATTCGGGTTGTGGTACGGCAAATATCTACATCGCACCCAACGCTCCGATTTATACAAGTACCGTAGTTCCTTCGTCAAGCGGTCCTGTAACCGAAGAGCATCTTGTAGGTGATGTCAGCCTCTATGGAGAAGGCTATGCACAGACACCCATTGAGGATGTCGGCAAGGTAACCATACCTTCCGCCGGTGAATATCTCCTTGTTGTTATCGGTGCAGATAAAGATGCTACAACAACAATGCGTTACAATTATTCCTCCTTTATACTCACACTTGCAGAAGATTCGGATATAACAGATGCCTTTGAAACGGAAACACCTGTTGTAACGGAATATAGCCCCTCGGTATCGGGAGCAGGCTTCACAATGGGTGAGTCCTCCGAAACTGTTGAGGGAATAACGGAAACAAAGCAGGCAGACGGTTCTTATAAGATGTATGCCCCTGAAAATAACGGAGAATATAAATTCCTCTATTGGGCAAAGGGTCTCAGCCTCAATAAGAAAATTCTCTCATATGAAAATGAGTTTTACTACACTCCCTCCGGAGGAGATAACAATATTCTCATCGCAGTATATGACGTTGCAGACAGCGAAACAAATAAAGCTGAATTTTACAATGCAAACGGTCAGCTTGTAAAGCTTGTAAAGGACGACAGTACCGATAGAACAGTTCCGGCACTCCCGTCTATGGCAGGCTTTGGGAATGCCGCTTCGTGGAAGCAGTATAAAGGCGAAGTTGAATATACTTCCGAAAATGTTGGAAGCGAGGTTGAGCTTTCGGGCACGATGATTTTCGTTGCACAGTATGAGGAAAGCGAACCCTCCGATGTAACGGTAACCGTAGTGAACGGAAGCGGAAGCACAACAGTACCGTATGGTGAGAAAGTTACATGCACAGCTGATTCATCAAAGGGCGAGCTTAAGTGGTGGAAGAAAACTGTTGGCAATACCTCGGAAATTGTAAGCATCGAAGATACATATTCATTCCTTGCTTGGGAGGATTGCACGATAACTGCAGAGTATGCAGAATCAAAACCCTTATACACGGGCAGCACCGCGAAGATTGTCCTTGATACCTTTGCTGCAGGTGATGCAACTGCCGTAATGGCAGAGTTTATCGGATTTGGTGCAGGTACCGTTGAAAAGGGAATTATCTATAACGGCACAAAAATTGCAATGACACGTCCCGGAAATCAGTTCACGGTAACGGGAGAAAACGGTGATGCGTTCAAAGGTTATGCAATAGTTAAAGATGGTGACGCTTATAATCTCATCGTCGATGGAGTAGTTGAAATTAACGATTAAACAAATCAGCAGGGTGCATTGATGGGTCTTTGCACCCTGTAATAAAACTAAGAGGATAACAATATGAAAAGACTTATATCTATTCTGCTTACATTCGCAATGATAATAAGCTTTATTCCTGCCGTGGCTACTGCTGTTGAAGAAGAAAGCGGTGTTATTAAATATAACTTTTTGAGCTATGGCGTAAACGGAACGAGTACATCGCCTGCAAGAGCGGATTTTGTATATGCAAACACGTCAAAATACTCTGCACCTTGGGAATATGTGAATTCCATCACGGCTAATAACCTCACGGCATATAGCTATGAGTTCTGCTATAACTGGTTGGGAACAACTGAATATAAAGAGCCTGAACAGGGTGATGGCGGATATATATTCAAAATAAAGGTTGAAGAAAGTGGAAACTATTCCGTTGTTCTCAATCACATAGCACAGTCCACAAGCGTCAATGCAAAGATTTTCCTTGTTCCGACTTCTACAGACTTAAACTTTAAATCAACAGGCACTTTGCCTGCAAACGTAAAGAAGATTCCGGACGAGTATTATCTCGGATATGCAGACGGTTATGCAACAAAAAGAGCAATAAGAACAACATCTCTCAAATACAAATACATCGAAGCAGGTGAATATTACCTCGTTGTCGCACCTCACGGTACAAACAAGGATTACTCACCGTATCTGCACCCTTCGGCAAAAAAGTATCTTTATGTTTTCTCAATAGATTCACTTGTCCTTGATCCCACATATAAGCCCACCGTGGAAGTATCGGTTGGCTGTGGTGCAATAAATCTCGGAGAAAGTGTCAAAGCAGATATAAGCGTAACCTATGGCGGAACAGAAACGGGCGACATTCCGGTATTTGAGTCCTTTAATCCGGAGGTTGCGGAAATCAGCGCAGACGGAGTTGTTACCACAAAAAAGGTGGGAACTGCAAGTTTTAGAGCAACCGTTGGGCAGACGGTAGAAGAATTTTCCGTGGCTGTGGTTGATCCCGATAAAACTGTATATAACTACATATTGGGCGGTCGTGTTCTCAATAATCTTCCTGATGATATTAAAAACGGAGCTCCCGTTGAAGAATATCCCAATGAGATTTATAACGTAAACCCCGATTTGTCAATGCCTTGGAAGCTCGGAGTTATAAAAAACAAAAATGGCTTCAGAATTTATTACGAAGGAACAGAAGGCTCTGCAAACTTTGGTGTTACCCAGAGCTCGGTAATGGCAGATCAGGTAAACAATTCTTTCTTTTCATATTCTGTTTATATCCCCAAAGCAGGAATATACGGTCTTGAAATCGAAAAGTGGGTAATGACAGACGGCGGTAAAGCAACGATTTATCTTGCACCGTATGCTCCCATATCTGCATCAACCGTAGTTCCGTCTGAATCCGGACCTGTGCGTGATGCACACTTTGTAGGTGAAGTTGATTTTTCGGGCGCAAAGAACAATGTCGTTATAACAGAGCCTGTCGGAGTTGTCAATGTTGAGGAAAAAGGCGAATATCTCCTCGTTGTCGTACCAACGGATGCAAAGGGAAACCGTGCGCCTCGCTATAACTACAGACGTTTCAGTCTCGATGGTGAGAATGCGCTTCGTACCCTTGAACTTTCCGGTTACGAAACTGAGCTTGAGTATCTCGAAGAAACACAGATAGATGTAGTTGCAAAACGTCTTGACGGATATGTATTCGATGAAAGTGAGGTTTCTCTCAGCTTTTCATCTTCGAATGAGGATGCGGTTTTCGTCAACAACAGCGGCCTTGTTCGTGCAGTCGGAGACGGAAACGCTGTCATTACGGTTACAGCTTCGGATGGGGTTAAAGAAATTAAAAAAGAAATTCAAATAACCGCAACCGATAATACGGAAACAACAGGAAGCAAAATAGACCTTGATGATTCTATGTTTGTCAGGGAAAAGGCTATCCTTGAGCTTTTTGTCTTAAAACAAAGCGGAAATGAAATTCTTGTACCCTTTGAAGAGATAACATATGTGGCAGAGCCCTCGGATATCGTTACAATAGCGGATGGAATGATAACGGCAAACAAAGAGGGAAATGTAAGAATAACTGCATCTCTTGATTTCAGAGGTGAGAGCCTTGTTGCAGAAAAGGAAATTTCCGTAGTACTGCATAACGGTAAAACCGAGCCTACCTTGTTCACTTATGAAAGACGTCAGAATGCTGTTGAAAATGCAGAAAAGTATGACTGGGCAAAGGCTGAAGCAGATAAATATGCTAAAGCCGCTGACAGAATTGTTGAAAATCTCGACACATTTTACGATAACATCCCCGGTGAAGGTGTTCCGAGAGGACGTCAGGTCGGTGCACCCAATGACCCCGATTATAATCGTTGCCGATATTGTGGAGTAAACAATATCGCAAAGCATGGCGGAACGGGATGGACAATAAATGTTTTAAATCGTCAATGGCAGGTACAATGTCCTGACTGTAAGCGAATTTTCCCCAGTAACGATTTTGAAAATTTCTATGAGCTGGGACGTGACAGACAAGGCTATTTCGATGTAAACCGTGCACGTCAGGCACACCACGAAATGTTTGTCTGTGAATCCGTAAAAGCCGGTGGCGAGTGTAGTTGCGAGGCTCCCACAGAGGAATATTCCGATGCTTGGTATGAGTTTTACGGTTACGGGCTTCCGGGCGGATATCTTTACAACGATTTATACCCGGAACTTCGCACAGAAGGAAATGAAAAATATAATAAAGACCCCTACCGTAAAGATGAAAACGGAGAATACTATGAAGTAGACGGAAATCGTTGGGGCGTTGACGATGGCTTCGGATATGTGCCGGGACGTGTTTATAACGTTGGCGGAACTGAAATAGAAGAACGCCACGGTTATGTAGCAATGTACAACTCCGATGCCTGGGCAGGAATTTGGACATATATAAGAAATCTTTCATATGCCTATGCTTATACCGGTGACATCAAATACGGAAGGACAGGAGCAATTCTTCTCGACAGAATAGCCGATGTTTATCCGACTTTTACATTAAAGCAATATGAAAAATTGTTCTTCAATACACATGGCGGAAGTGGATTTGGTGCAATTCAGGGAAGAATTAACGATTGTGACATTGCACGATTTTTTGCTCTCGGAACAGATGCATTCTATCCCGCCCTTACCGATAATTACGTAATCCAATACCTTTCCGAAAAAGCAGAAAAGTTCGGTCTTGAAAATAAAAAGCAAAGCTCTCAGGATATTTGGGAAAACTGGGAAGAACGAATTCTAAAAACAATTTTTGTTATGGAAAAAGACGGAAGAATTCACGGTAACTTCGGTCAGAAGCAATATGCCCTTGCTGCTGCGGCGGTTTCCCTTGATAAAGAGCCTGAGTCATCCGAGATGCTCGAATGGATTTATAAGTCTGGAAGCATAAGCAATGCAGGTGCAGATGGAGGAAATCTTGCATCACAGTTGATTGATGAGATTGACCGTGACGGATTCGGAAATGAGGCAGGTCCCAACTACAACTTCACCTGGATAACCAATATGATGGGTATGGCAGATGCAATGGAGATGTATAAGGGAGAGAAGGATTACAGCCCCTATAGCCATCCGAAGTTTGCCAAGATGTATGATGCGGTAACAAGACTTGTACTCACGGAATCTCACCACGCACAGATCGGTGACTCGGGTGGTGTTGCTACCCTTGATTACAAGGCAACCGATGATGTTATGCTTACAGGTCTTCTGAATCTCAAGGATACACCTTATGCTAAGTCTATCGCGCAGTATCTCTATATTAAGAATGGCTATAGTGCAGAAGGTTTTCGCTACGGAATAATGGTAAAAAATCCCGAAAGTGCAGAAGAAGATATACTTGCACTTGTTGAAGAAAATCCCGAGCCGGTTAGTGAAATGCTCAGCGGATACGGATTTGCAGTACTTCGTGACGGTAAGAATCATAAATCGTCAAGTTCTGCAACTGCGAACAATAACCTCCGTGATTTTTGGATTTATTTTGGAAGAAACTCGGTAAGTCACGCACATCGTGACACGTTGAATCTCGGAATTGAAGCGTATGGACTGAATATTGCTCCTGACCTCGGTTATCCTGAGAATACGGGTATGGATCCTCAGAGAATGCAGTGGGTACTTTCAACAATATCTCACAATACCGTTGTTGTTGACGAAAAGAATCAGGATGGAGACGCAATGCATGGATATCCGATGCATTATGATGTGACCGACAAGGTCAAGGTTATGGATATTGATGCAAAAGAGGCTAACAGTCAGACTGATACTTTCCGCAGAACGGTAGTTATGGTTAAGGTTAATGACGATGTATCATACGGTGTTGATTTCTTCCGTATAATAGGCGGAAATGCCCATACCTACAGCTTCCACAGTCAGGCAGAAAATGCATATGCGGTTGAAGGTCTCTCTATGGTTGCCGATGAAGTCGTTCAGGATGAAAACGGAAACGACATTGTTGGCTCATATGCAGGTGCAGATGTACCTTACGGTCAGGATCCCGATACAAAACCGGAGTGGAGCTACGAAACAAGGTATCCCCGTGGTTACACGTGGATGAAGAATGTAAGACGTGACGTTTCGCCTCAATCCGAAACCTTTGCAATAGAATTTGATGTTCAGGATTATCGCAAGAAGCTTTCAGACGGTAAGGGAATCAAGCTTCGTATGACTCAGATGAATAACTTTGTGCCGGATGAGGTAGCAATTACCGGTGGTACTGTACCGCAGAAAAATGAAAATCAAGCTCTGCCAAAAACTCTTGATTACGTTCTCGTGCAGAGAAAAGATGCAGAAAATAAGCTTGATTCACTCTTCACAACTGTGTTTGAACCTTATCGGGGAGAAAGATACTTCGCCGCTGTTGAACCGGTTGAGGTTACCGGAAACGTAAGCGGAAATAATATGGTTAAAGCTGTAAAGGCTACATACGCAGATGGAAATCGAACAGACTATATCATATACGCTACTGACAATACCGAGACATACACGGTATCCGATGGCGGAGAAGAGGTATTTAACTTCCGCGGTTTTGTAGGTGTATATAGCGTAAACGGCGAAGGTGAGATTCTTTTCTCATATGTACATGACGGAGATATAATCGGTGAGATCAACGAGGCGGCACCTGCATATACAGGCATCGTTTCGGGACTTCAGAAGGAACTTTCGTCAAACAACTACATTGATGTAAGAATGGAATGTGAAGATGTTGAGTCTCTTGCCGGTAAATATATCTTTGTTGAAAACGACAGAGTGGAAAATGCGGCATATCAGATTCTCTCCGCAACAGACGATACATCCGAGGCAGAAGGTCTGGAGGAAGGCAATATCAGACTTGATATCGGTACTGTCACCCTCATTCGAGGACATCGTGATATAAAAGACACAAATTCAGGTTACGTTTATAATATCAAGGAAGAGCAACCCTTCAGCATTTATCGTACTTATGTGACGGATGCAGCCCCTGTAATCATCCCCATGGCAGACAATCTTTCGGGAAGTGCGGGAAGTATAATTACTTTAGATGTTGATGCTGAAAGTCCTCTCGGTGATAAGAAGATTTCGTATATAGGAACATCACTTCCGAGAGGTGCAAGCATTGACGAAGAAACAGGAGAGTTTGTATGGAAACCGTCGAGCTCACAGGTTGGAAAAAACCATATTGCCGTAACCGTAAAGGATGAAGATGGTAGAGAAAGTGTTGTTCACTTCTATATCACAGTTTATGGATCTACAACCGGCGGATCATCCGGCGGTGGCGGAGGCGGCGGTGGAGGTGCAACCACAACAACACCGACCGAACCTGAAACTCCGGAAAAAAACGAAGAAGAAACACCTGAAGTACCCGATACTCCTGAAACAGCAGCTCGATTTGTTGACCTCGGAAACCACGCCTGGGCAAGTGATGCTATCAATGCTCTTGCAGAAGCCGGCATCATCAAAGGAACAAGTGAGACAACCTTCTCGCCTGCAAATAATATCACAAGAGCAGACTTTGCAATTCTCCTTGTCCGTGCATTCGGTCTTTCTTCCGATGATACGGAGAATTTTGCGGATGTTTCGGAATCCGATTATTTTGCAAAAGAACTTGCAATCGCAAGAAATACCGGCATTGTAAACGGAATAGGGGACAAT
>JAFSEA010000085.1 GCA_017435965.1 Oscillospiraceae bacterium | reverse complement strand
GTCCCACGTAGGGGCGGGGTTCTACTCCACCCGCTTCTTTGTCCTTCTCTCACATTCCGGGAGGAGCAGAGCCCCTCCCCTACAAGGCACCTTCACATATTTAAAATACAAATACCCGAATTCATTGCATTCGCTCTCAACGAGCTTATATCCCTTCGGTGCTCGCGGAGGCTTGTCCACGCTGTAATCTCGCCTTATAAGCGTAACTCTTTCCTTCTTCGGCTCTTCAATGTTCCGCGTGCGATAATACCGATGTCCGCCCTGTTCTGCCGTCCAGTGATTAAATAGATAATTCGCAAGACCGGTAAAATCCGCACCGTAGTCCACCCCATTATATTTGTTATGCTCTCGGAGCTTCACAATGCGCCCTGTTCCGCCGCACGTCCATTGTTTATGTATGACCTCTTCAGGAAGCCCTTCCGAAACCATATGAAAATGTATTCTCTCGGTAGATTTGCCTCGTCCCATATATATCATAATCTGCGCATCCGGGAAACGTCTGCGCAGTCTTCTAATAAATGCATCGCGAACTCTTCGCGCTTCGGGAAATGTATGTACTTCGTGCTCATCATCGAAGGTGAGCGTAGAATAAAGAGAGCTTCCTGCTCTGAAGGTATTATTAAAGATAAGCGCATGATGTCTCCGCGCAATCTCCGTCTTGTGCCTCTCGCGCTCTTCGTCAGTCCGGAACCTCGGCTTCGGCTTCGATTTCTTAATTTCTCTCAAATTGTCCGCAACATTATAAACAATCTGTTCGCAAACAGCCCCGGCAAAAACCGCCCGCTTCACTCTCTTCATTCTATCTCACCTCCGTCGCGTCATTTCTCCATATGGCACGCCGCCCCCATATCCCGGGAGGAGCAGAGCCCCTCCCCTACAGTCGTCCGTTTGTTATCCTCGTAGGGGCGGGGTTCTACTCCGCCCGTCTTCTCACCTTTCCCTGTTCTCCGGCCGTTCCGTGTCTGCCTTCTTCCATACTCTATACAATGCGAAGGCAAGAGGATTGCTGACATACTCAAGCTTCTTCGCCTTTTCATATTCTTCCGTAAGTAAACAAATCGCCTTATCAAGCTCCATCAGATAGACCCTCCATTTCGCTTTCCTTTTTCCGTCTTTCGCCCGAATCTCAAATCCTTCCCTCTCCACGCCCAGAAGGAAATAATATTTCTCCATATTATTTCCCCTTCCTTTTTCTTCGTCCGGGAGTCCATTGGACCAACATCAGGGATTCACTGTAATACCCGAGCTCACCCTTCTTCCGGAGCTCTCGAAGAACAGCAAGGCACTCTCCATACGGTCTCTGCTTAAGCTCCGATACTCTCTCCGCAAGAGCAGACAAACTCTGCCGAGGATCATCCTTGATGCACATAGAAATAAGAGCAAGCGTTCTCCGCTTCGATGCCGGCTCATCCGAGATCGCCCAGATTGGAATATTCCCAACCTTTTTTCGTCCTCTTCGAGACTTGCCTTTGTTCTCGTTTCCGCCTTCGGCTCGTAGGGCAGAGGCCATGTGTCTTTCCTTCTCCTCGGTCGCACACATAGGTGCCTCCCGCTTCTCCGAAAGACTCAAAATCTCCTCAATCGCTCGCTCTATATCTATGTTCTCCATCTTCAACCTCTCTTTATAGTTTCCTCACATTTCGCCCCTACGTTTTGTAGGGCGTGCCGCCCCCCGGCACGCCGCTTCATCCGTCCGTTTTCCAACCCGTCAAAATTCCCGACAGGTTGACATCTGAGCTGTTGCAAAAAACGCAACAACTCACTCACCTTCCTTTTCCCTTATAATCTCATAAAGCTCGTCAACTTCGTCGCCGCCAATCTTGTGAAGTTCAAAAATACTTCTCCAGAACGCCTGCGCCGGAGCATTGTCCGTGATTATATGCAACCTCACATTCTCATACGGCCTTGCATACTTCCGATACCAGTCAAGCGCCGCACGCTTTGCAAGTCCTTTCCGTCTGTGTCTCGGCATAACATAGAGCGAATCAATGTATCCGGAATTTCCACCGATGAATCCCACTATCTGTCCTTCATGCTTGATGTGCTCAATAAAATCCAGCGTCCGGACTATGGCAGGAACACATATCTTGTCAAGTTCAGCTCTGAACTCCAGATATAATCTCACTCCCATATCCGTAGGGCGTGCCGCCCCCGGCACGCCGTTTCCTCCGCCACCCACAATCACACCATTCTCAATAAGATAATTGGCAATCTCCGCACTCTCGTCCCTTGAAAATGCAATCCTCGGCGCATTCTCCAACAACTCAATCAATCTCTCACGCATCATTTTTCTCTCCTATTCTTTAATTCTTGCTTTCCTCTCCTCCAGTAAGCATTGTTCGCACTTGATTATGTTCCCCTTGCTGTCTTTTTTTAGCGCCCATCGGAAGACTTCGCAATAAGGCACTTTGTGGTCCTCACCAATCCTTATGCATCCTCTTTCTCCTCGCCTGCAATAGAACCCCTTCGGACAAAGCAGATTAACCTCAGTTTTTATTTCCAACTTTTCTCACCCTTCCTTCCCGAACATCCCCGGAAATAACCATTTCATCGTTCCAAGCTTTGCCTGCGCGTCCGCAAAATCCTCTCCGGAAACTCCAACAAAAAGAATTGGCCCGACAAACGCTTCTCCTAAAATCTCGCAGTTATAAGGAAGTCCTAAAAGCCTTCCTTCCTCATTGCAGATTATGGCCATATCCGAAGCTACCGTCACCGCCTCAATATATCCGCCCACAAGCTCCTGCAGGCTTTCAAGCGTATTCTCAATCTCTATCCTCCGGAGCTCCTTTCCCGGTTCTTTTATGTAAATGTTGATTTTCATCCTTCATCCTCCTCAAAACGGCAATTCTCCATCCTCGCCGTAAATCGCCTCAAATTCCCCTGCAGGCAAAGCCGGCTCCGTCTCGTCAAATCCGATTCCTACAGCTTCTCTCTTCTTCTCCGCAAAATAAACCTCGTCGGCAACCACTTCCGTAATAACTCTGCTGCTTCCTTCCCGGTCCTTGTAGGTTCTCGCCTGCAGCCGTCCGCTCACCGCCACAAGCTGCCCCTTCGAGAACCACTTCGCAACAAACTCCGCCGTGTTCCTCCAGGCCACAATATTTATAAAATCCACGCTCTGACCGTCAGCCTTAAAACCTCGGTCAACCGCAAGGGAAAATGACACCACCGGAAGCCCCGACTGCGTGTGCCGAAGCTCCGGATCCTTCGTGAGCCGCCCCATCAGAATAACTTTGTTCAGCATCATCCATTACCTCCTAATGCAACTATTGCCGTTGCTACTGTTCCTGTCAAAAGTAGCGGAATACATTCCGCTACACACGCTGTTGCTATTACAATCGTCAACATTATCGCTTCTCTCATTACTTCTTCCCTCAATTCACAACAAACTTTGTTCTCTTCACGTCCCGGTCATTTTTTATCTTCTTCGCATCCGCTATGTAATTCCGGCAAAACGTCCCATATTCAACCTCACCCGTCGCCACATACATGCACGGACTAATCTTACAGAACTCACAGTCTTTGTA
This sequence comes from Oscillospiraceae bacterium, assembly GCA_017435965.1. GTDB lineage: Bacteria > Bacillota > Clostridia > Oscillospirales > JAAYXM01 > SIG480. The sequence continues at coordinate 50,675 of JAFSEA010000085.1, read as the reverse complement.
ATTCTTCTTCTTTGGTCTCGGTATCGCCATCAGAATTCCTCCCTGTTCTCTTCTTATCTTCTCTGTATTTACTGCACATCCCCGGCGGATCCTTCCGGCATTCCTTCTCAATGCTCGCATAATCGCAATGATGCACCTGGAACGCACTCTTCCTCGCCCGGAATATACACTTCCTGCAGAGGTTTACATTAACTTTTCGTATCATTTTTTCCCTTTCTTGATTTATTTTCGCTTTTATGCTAAAATAAATCTGCATTTATTTCCTTTGCGGCTGATTCCGGCTCCACCCGGGTCAGTCGCTTTTTCTATTCCTGTTCCTCATCAGCCTTCAACGTTGCAAAAAGCCCCTGCAGATATAAGTCGTGAAGTTTCTTCGCCTGTGACTTGATTTTGTTAAGTGTTTTTTCGGAAATTGCTATCTTTCCGACAAAGTGAACTCCGACCGCTCCAACAGGAAATGTTAAGACAATTCTCGTCTCTCTATATATCGTCTGTTCCGATTCATTGTCAAACATTCTCATCTGCCCCGCTGCCACTGCATTTCGCTTGACCTCAACCTCAATCGGATATTTCTCCGCGCAGAAATCTCCAACAAGTCCATTCTCAGCAAGCATTCCATTGAATTTTTCCATCTGCTCATCAAACAATTTAAATGCATTCATTTTCTTCCACCTCCCTCTCATATAAGCTTCCGGGCAAGCTGATATACCGTAATCTTCGTCTCGCCCTTCTCCAAATAACTTACCGCCTTGTTATGGCCGACCCCGAGATACTTCCGCAGGTCATTAACCCCAAGTATCGTCTTTCCTGTCCGCTCCATGATGTCCGCAACAACCTCACGGTAATATGGCTTCTCTCTCGACATTTTCTTTCCTCCTTTCGTAGGGCGTGCCGCCCCCGGCACGCCGTTTCCGGAATCACGCTACAATCTTAATAAGATTCCAACAGACCCAACCGGCAGCCATCCCCATGTTGAAGAATAAAAACCACCGTGCCCTCTGCAGCTGTGTTCTCGCCTCTTCTAAAAGCTCCTTAAACAGTTGCGACTGAATCTCTGCCGCCTCTTCTCGGATATCAAGCTCCTCCTCACGGTCCAGAACGTTCTCCTCCCGCTTCTGAAGCTTCTCTTCTCTCTCGGAAAGCTTCCTCTCCCGTTCTCGGATAGTCGCAGCTCTGCTTTCAAGCTCCCTTTCAATCTCCTCGCGAATCTCCGCTTCCCACTTTTTTCGGCAATCAGAGTGAGCGACCTCCCCTGCTCTGACCGCCTTACCACAAATGCTACATCTCGGCATCTTCCTCAACCTCCTTCCCAAGCCAATCCATGCAACATTCCATACAGTGCCCTCGCAGTGAATGGTTCTCAAGGCACGGAAGCACTTCCTGTCCGTCATAAGGGCACATCATTGAGAACGCCATCTTCTCCGGTGTCATCTCCTGCAGCATCTTTTCATAATTCGTCATACAGCTTCCTCCTTTCGTTTTTCCTGCTCAACTATGTACTCAACACTTACTCCGAGTATCTCAGAAAGCTTAATCGCAATCGACAAATCAAGTTTCTTTTGCCTCTCTCCGTTTTCGATCATTGAATAATACCCTTGAACTACACCGAGTTTTTCAGCCATGTCCTCTTGAGAAAATTCATTTTTTTCTCTTAATTTTTTCAGCCAGTCTCTCATTCTTTCACCTCCACAATTATCACTAACTGTGTTTAATATATCACACCCACTTCTGGTTGTCAACACATTTAGTGATATTTTTTTATATTTTGCCTCTTTCCTATTGTCAGTTATTGCCTTTTGTGATATGTTAATATCACAAGGAGTGATATTATGTTTAGAATACAATTAAAAAAACTTCGTGAAGTCAAAGGCGTATCCCAAAGCAAATTAGCTTCAGATTTTGGTATTTCCCAAGGAACTGTCGGAAACTGGGAAAGCGGAATAAGGGAACCTAACTTTGAGACAATTTCCAAGCTTGCAATTTACTTCAACGTCTCTGTTGATTATCTCCTTGGTAACTCTGAAGATGTCGCACCTTCTCCAAAAGCAAAAAAAATCCCCGTACTCGGGAACGTCGCCGCAGGAATTCCAATCTCTGCAGTTGAAAACATTCTCGACTACGAGGAAATATCTGAAGATATGTCGCGCACCGGTGAGTTCTTCGCTCTCCGCATCCACGGCAATAGCATGGAGCCAAAAATAAGCGAAGGTGATGTTGTTATAGTCCGTCAGCAATCAGACGTTGAAAGCGGCCAGATTGCAATCGTTCTTGTCAATGGCGATGACGCAACCTGCAAGAAATTTGTTAAACACGAAAACGGAATCAGCCTGGTCTCTCTGAACCCTGCGCATTCCCCGATGTTCTTCACACCTGAAGAAATTGAGTCAAAACCCATCCGCATCCTCGGCCGCGTAGTAGAACTCCGCGCCAAGTTTTAAATCATCAAAGGAGTTGTTTTTATGTATCTTTATTTCTTTTTATTTATTTTCTTCAGCTTTTTTATGTCTGTACAACATTATGCCGCTGACCATTTTACCGGTTCAAGCAGAACGATGAAGAAAATTATCAGCATCTTTTCCTTTCTTAATCTTTTATCATTATTGGCATTTATTATCCATTTTGCTATAACCGCTTCTTTCTGGTTGGCTCTTCTTTTTATTCCGTGTACCATCATCGCTAATTTTGCTTTGAACAGCATTATTGCTTCAATCATATTCAAAATTTTTAAAAAAGAAGATTACGAGAATTACGATCGGCTTTTTGCTTATGATATTACGTTCACTGTAATCGCAGAGATTGGCATTCTTGCAAACATCGCCATCGCCGTTTTTTATATTTTAAATGCATTATAAAAGGAGATGTTTTTATGTTTGAAACTGTTTTTAAAGTTATGAAAAGAATTTTTACATACACGCTTCAAGCACTTTTTCTTTCTTGCTTGGTAACATCTCTCTTTCTCCTCTCATCCTTTTTATCATTTCTATTCGGCGACTTCTTCAATTTTCTTTATCTTTCTCCCCTTTTAGTCCTTGCTTTAATTTCTTGGTTGACAGATAAATTTTCAATTCGTGTAGCTTTTATAGCGCACACTATTGTCATGTCTATATGTGCGTACATTTTTTCCTATCATTTTGACTTTTCAACAATTTTCACAGGTTCTTTGTTATTATATTCTGGTTTTGCAGTTGTTTCATCTTTTTTTGTTCTTTTGCGTTTTATCGAAGACCGTCACATAATCCATGAACTATTACAAACACAATTCCCCATTGAATTTAAAATAAAGAATTATCGTTTTTCTGTAACAAAAGAATCAATCGAAAATGAAGATTTAACGAAAAATGTAGAAACAAATGAATGATTACTATCAAAGCAATCTATTTCATGAACGCATTATAAAAGGAGTTGTTTTTATGTTTGCACTTAAAGGTATCGGCAAGTTCTTGCTTTATGCTCTTATCTTCTTTGGAGTGATAATTGCTCACTGGTTGGTTCTCGTTTTATTTGCTTATCTCGCCGAAGTTCCTTTTTATTCAATGCTGTTTTCTTGGTACAACCAAATCACTCAGGGATTCTTCGATTTCTTGCCTTACACCCTCTGTGCGTTACGTTGTTATTTGACAAACTTGTTCCTTCTGTCTGTCGCCCTCCGTTTCTCCGGGAGAATCTCTTTGTTTGTTTTTACCCTCGCTATAATGATTTGGGATGTATGGGCTCTTCTCTGTTCAACCTCACTATCCTCTGTCATTATGACCGTTATCGAACTTGTCTTCGCATCTGTCCTTGCTGTAAGATGTTTCAAAAACAACCTCGACCCCGACAAATAAAAAAGAAACAGCCCTGCCGAAGCAGAGCTGTCTCTCGCATAAGGAAATCGCCAAACCTTATGCGACAATCAAGGAGAACCGCTAAAATAAATGAACGCGGACATTATAACCCGCTTCCGCATTTTTTGTCAACCCCAAGAAAGGAGAACCTTAAAAATGAAAAAACGTCCCGACGGCAGATGGCAAAAGCGAATAACTCTTCCAAGCGGAAAGAGCAAGCTCCTCTACAGTTCCGCAAAAACCGAAAAAGCTGCCATTCAGGATTTTAATTCTCAGATGCTTAACCTCCGCCGGGAATCCGAAGATTCTCTTCTCTTTGAGGCCGTCGCTGAACGGTGGATGGACTCAAACCGCAAGATCCAGAGTAATACGGCAAAAGGTTATAAACCTTGTTATGATGCAGCAGTCGCTTACTTCTCAGGTTGGAAGATCTCCGAGATTAAGCCGGCTCATGTGCTCGCCTATCTCGATGACCTTGAAGAGAAAGGCTATTCCAAGAAGACAGTCAAGAACCGTCTCTCCGTCCTTCGCCTCATCTTCAGGCACGCAAAAATCAACCAGGACATTGAATATAGTCCCTGCTCCGATGTAAGTCTTCCGAAGAATCTGTCTTCAACGAAGCGTCAAAGTGCATCCAAGGAAGATGAACAGAAGATCTGCGCATCAACAGATTCTCTCATCGGCATTCTCGCTTACACTTATCTGACAACCGGATGCAGACGAGGTGAGGCTCTCGCTCTGACCCCGCAAGACATCGATATTGAGAATAAAACACTCTCAATAAATAAAACCGTAGAATGGATCAACAGCGCACCTCGCATAAAGCCAAGTCCTAAGACGGAGGCCGGCATCCGGACTATTCCGATTACAGACAAGCTCATCGCCCTCCTCTCTCCGTTCATGACGCAGGAGTATATCTTTCTTAACGAGAAGGGCAAGCTCTTCGGAGATTCCCACATCACCAAAATGTGGAATCGATACAAAAAACAAATTGGAATCTCCTGCACCCCTCACGAGCTTCGCCATTCTTATGCCACAATTCTCTTCGATGCCGGAATCGATGTTAAGACAGCACAAGTGTGGCTCGGCCACGCCGACATAAACACCACACTTAACATTTATACCCATCTCTCCGACCGTAAACGCGAAGAATCGGCGCGCAAACTCTCTGACTACTTTTTGACTACTTTCTATAGTTAATTTCGGTACTATTCAGAACTATATAGAATTCCACCAGAACGCATAAAAACCGCTTGAATGCTGAAAAAATCAACACCCAAGCGGTTTCTTCTCTGGTGCGGGCGGTGGGACTTGAACCCACACGTCGAAGACATTGGCTCCTAAGACCAACGTGTCTGCCATTCCACCACGCCCGCATATGTAAACAATGCAAAATGCATTGTTTATTTTTTAATCCATAATTCTGCGTCCTTCAATTGCACGTGTAAGAGTCATTTCGTCTGCAAATTCGAGGTGTCCGCCCACGGGGATTCCGTATGCGAGACGGGAAGTTCTCACCCCAAAGGGTTTGAGAAGTCTGCAGATATACATAGCAGTTGCCTCACCCTCGGTATCGGGATTTGTTGCCATAATAACTTCTTGAATCTCTCCCTTTGCAACCCTTGTTATAAGCTCCTTGATACGCACATCATCGGGGCCTATTCCATTCATCGGAGAAATGCATCCGTGAAGCACATGATAAAGTCCTGCATACTCACGGGTCTTTTCAATCGCTGCAACATCTTTGGGATCAGAAACCACACATACCGTTGTTTTATCACGGGCTTCGTCAGCGCAGATATCGCAAAGCTCACCGTCTGTCATATTCTGACACACACTGCAAAACTTCACTGTTTTCTTTGCATTTATAATTGCATTTGCAAAACCTTCCGCCTCCGCTTCCGGAAGAGAAAGCACAAAGAAAGCAAGACGTTGTGCCGTTTTTCTACCGATACCCGGCAATTTCTGAAACTGCTCTATCAAGTTTTCAACGGGTGCAGTAAAAAAACGCATCTTGTGCCTCCGATCAGATAAATATAATCAGCTTCAAGCTTTTATATTAAAACATTCCCGGAAGGTTCATTCCACCTGTAACCTTCTTCATCTTCTCTGCCGCATCAGCCTCAGCCTGATTCATTGCCTCGCTGATAGCCGCAACAATGAGGTCTTCAAGCATCTCAACATCATCGGGGTCAACTGCCTCGGGCTGAATCTTGATGCCTACAACACGGTTCTTACCCGTTACTGTTGCTTCAACAACGCCGCCACCTGCACTTGCAGTATATTCCGCCTCTTCAAGCTCTGCCTGAACACGAAGCATATCCTGCTGCATCTTCTGAGCCTGCTTCATCATATTTCCCATATTCATTCCGCCGGGGAATCCACCTCTTGCCATTTTAATGACACTCCTTTTATTGTAGTTTGTTATTTTATTGTAAGTCCTTCAAAATCACCTATGTCCTGTATAAGCTCATCTATTCCGCTACTTTCAGCCTTCGGAGCTTCAACGGTTTTACCTGCCGAGATAATGATACCCGGAGCAACTTCATTTGCCGCGCCCCGAAGAATCTCAAGATTTTCGCTTCGGGTCAGCATCTGCAACACAAAGGGGTTACCACTTGAAAGAGACAGCTTATTCCCCTCAAGAGTTGCTGAAACACTTCCAAAAAGGGGTGCAACACCGGGAGAAAGCTTTGATTTTGCCGCACCGAGGATACGACTCCAGATTTGTCCCGCATCGCCCGTTGGCGCAGAATTCTGCGTTTTAGAAGCTGTCTGCGGCTGAGGTGCTGTTTCTCTCGTCTCCGGTGCTTTTGGAGGTATCGGAGCACTTTCATAAGCAGGCTGTGCCGCTTTCACAGGTGCCGGAGAAGATACTGGTGCACTTGTGACAAAGCTTCCGTTTTTAAGTTTTTCTTCAAGCTCTGATATTCTCGACACAAGAGAAGTTACATCGGATGCCTCTGCACCTTCGCACAGTCTCACGCAACAAAGCTCTGCATCAATTCGCTTATTTGAGCTTGATGCAATGGCACTTGTTGCATTCTGCAATGTATCAACGGCATTACAAAGCCGCATACTGTCAAACTTTGATGCGATATCGGAAAGTTCTCCATCCGTATACCTTGCGCTGAGTCTCGGGAGGTTTGCTCCTTCTGCAGTTTTCAGGATAAGAGCATCCCTGAAAATTTCCGAAAGCTCTCCCAAAACCGATGTAATATTCTTTCCGCCGGTATATATATCATTTAAGAAAGTGAGTGTTTTTCCAAGGTCACGGTCTGCAATGGCAAGTGCCATTTCAAAGGTCTGCCGTCTTCCCGCAAGCCCCACTACTGTTTCAACAATCTCATCGGAGACATTTCCGTTTCCGACCGACACGCATTGGTCAAGAAGAGAAAGGGCATCACGCATTGCACCATCGGAAAGGGATGCTATGTAATTTGCCGCCGCATCCGAAAGCTCACACCCTTCACTCCGTGAGATAAACTTGAGTCTTTCCGCTATTGCGGAAAAGGGTATTCTTTTAAATATAAATCTCTGACAACGGGAAGCAACGGTTGCAGGAACTTTATGAAGCTCCGTTGTTGCGAGAATAAACACAACGTGCTCGGGGGGCTCTTCCATAATCTTCAGAAGGGCATTGAAAGCCGCATTGGAGAACATGTGAACCTCGTCGATTATATAAACACGTTTTTTGACGTTTGCAGGCGAATAAACCGCCTCATCACGGAGATCACGGACATAATCAACACCATTATTTGATGCCGCATCTATCTCCACAACATCCATTATCTCTCCGCTTGTTATGCCAAGACAGGATGGGCATTGATTGCAGGGGTTTCCGTGAAAAGGGTTTTCGCAGTTGATTGCCTTTGAAAGAATTTTTGCACAGGTAGTCTTTCCCGTTCCGCGAGATCCGGAGAACAGGTATGCATGGGATGTATGAGACGTTTCCACCTGCTTTGCAAGAGTATCGGTAACAGCTGACTGACCGACAACATCAGCAAAGCTCTGGGGACGCCATTTTCTATACAATGCCTGATACATTAAACTACCTCTGTCTTATCATTTTGACCCATCGCACGACCGCACACCCATTCCTCGACAGCAATCGAATGTGCGGAATTTATATATACAACTCAAAGCCGGCAGACCCGCGGCACACAAAGCTGACCGCTTAATGCTGCTCGGTTCCCCGCCTGACATGGTTCACAGCGCTTCATTGCGCAGGACCGACCTCTCAACATTGCATATATAACCCAGCCACACCGACTACTGCCTCAAAACGGGAATTCGCCCCTGCTATAGCGGATTGCAGGTACAGGGCACCGCTAACTCCCCGGTTAGTGCGGTCTTGCGATGGGTCAAAACACATTATATAAACTCATTTATTACAAAAGCTTTATTCCGTGTTCCTTGCAGATTTCAACATCTGCCTTGGGCCATACGGAGGACTGAACTTCGCCGATATGGGCACAGTTCAGCATAAACATACAAAGACGTGACTGACCGATGCCGCCACCGATTGTATAAGGAAGCTCACCGTTTATGAGAGCCTTCTGGAAAGGAAGCTCAAGTCTGTCTTCACAGCCCTCTTCACGAAGCTGACTCAGAAGTGCCTCTTCATCTACTCTTATGCCCATTGAAGAAATTTCAAAGGGACAATCAAGAAGTGGGAAGTAAAGAACAATGTCACCGTTAAGTGTCCAGTCATCATAGTCGGGAGCTCTGCCATCGTGCTTTCCGCCGGATTTAAGCTTTCCGCCTATCTGTGCAATAAAGACTGCACCGTGTTTTTTGGAAATTTCCTTTTCTCTTTCCTTACCGGTAAGAGTGGGATACATATCCTCGAGCTCGTGAGTGGTAACAAAAGTGATTTCATCGGGAAGCTTTGCCTCAACGCCGAAGGTTTCGGAAACTTCACGCTCTGCATCGCGGACTACTGCGTATATTTTACGCACAATGTCATACAAAAATTCAGTTTTTCTATCCTCGCGGCTTATAACAAGCTCCCAATCCCATTGATCAACGTATATGGAGTGGAGGTTGTCTGTCATTTCGTCACGGCGAATAGCATTCATATCCGTATACAAGCCTTCGCCTATCTCAAAGCCGTAGTCACGAAGTGCCATTCTCTTCCACTTTGCAAGGGAATGGACTATTTCATACACATTTCCCGGCTGTTCAAGAAGGTCAAAGGCAACAGGACGTTCTATTCCGTTGAGGTTATCGTTAAGACCCATGCCGCTTTTTACAAAAAGCGGTGCGCTGACACGTTCAAGATTGAGTGCCTTTGCAAGACGGGACTCAAACATATCCTTTATCATTTTGACTCCGCGTTCTGTTTCACGGATAGACATTTTTCTGTTATAGCCCGAGGGCAATATAAGACGTTCTTTCATTCAGGGTTTCCTCTCAGTATTTAATGAGGTATCTGTTGACTTCCCACTCGTGAACGGTGGTGATATATTCTCTCCACTCACGGCGTTTTGCCTCTATATACTTCGGTGCGATATGACCACCGATTGTGTTCATAAGAAGCTCATCAGCCTCAAACTCTTCAATTGCTTCAAAGAGATTTGTGGGAAGTGCCTTTATGTTAGCCTCACGCAGTTCTTTTCTGGACATTTCGAAAATGTTCGATTCAACGCTTGGCGGAGGAGTCATATTCTTCTTTATTCCGTCAAGACCTGCCGCAAGGACTGCCGCAAATGCAAGATAAGGATTTGCCGCAGGATCAGGGTTTCTTATCTCTATGCGTGTGCCTTCGCCTTTTGCGCTGGGAACACGGATAAGGGGGCTTCTGTTTTTACCTGACCATGCAATATAAATAGGTGCTTCATAACCCGGCACGAGCCGCTTGTAGGAATTTACTATGGGGTTTGTGACTGCACACATACCACGGGCATGTTCGAGAACACCTGCCATAAAGCAATATGCCTCACTACTGAGTCCCAGTTCATCGGAGCTATCATAGAATGTGTTTTTACCGTTTTTGCTGAGTGATATATTTATATGCATACCCGAGCCGCATATGCCATAGATGGGCTTCGGCATAAAGGTAGCGTGAAGACCGTTTTTATGGGCAATAGTCTTTACAAGAAGCTTGAATGTGATTATATTATCGGCAGTTGTAAGTGCTTCGCCGTACTTGAAATCAATCTCGTGCTGACTGTCTGCGTTTTCGTGGTGTGATGCTTCAATCTCAAAGCCCATTTCTTCAAGATATTTGCACATCTCACGGCGTACAGCCTCATCGGTATCGACAGGGCCGAGATCGAAATAACCTGCCTTGTCGTTTCTGATTGTGGTTGGGTTACCTTCCTCATCAGTTTTAAAAAGGAAAAACTCTGCTTCGGGGCCGATATTCACAGTATATCCAAGCTCTGCAGCTTCTGCAAGCACACGCTTGAGCACACATCTGGGGTCACCCATAAACGGATTTCCGTTTGTGTCGTAAACATCGCAGATAAGACGTGCAACCTTTCCGCCCTCTTTTATCCAGGGAAGGATTGCAAAGGAATTGAGGTCGGGATGGAGATACATATCCGATTCCTCAACACGGACAAAGCCCTCAATGGAAGAGCCGTCGAACATACACTTATTATCAAGTGCACGCGAAAGCTGTCGGGTTGTTATGGAGATATTCTTCATTGAGCCGAAAATATCGGTAAACTGAAGACGAATAAACTTTATATCCTCTTCAGCAACAATTCTCTCTATGTCCTCACGTGTATAGCTCATTTTCTTCCTCCATATACTTTCCCGAATATTCTATAATAATAACACGATTTCACTTGAATTTCAAGCTTTTTTATATATTCTTACCGACACTTTATCTTCCGGAATATCAGAATCTCCCAAAATCACAACTTTGCAGAACCCATACTTTTCCGAAAGGATGTCTTTGTTTCGTTTCTTCTGTCCCGACATCACGGAAATTCTTCTCGGATGTACCCTTATTTCTATTGCATCGCCGCTATTTTCAGTCTTTTCTATCTCCTTTTCACAAAGAGACAGATAATATGCAGACATAGCCATCTCACCGAGAGCTGGATGATACGCCCCCGAAACAGCTTCTCCGGCTGACAAATCATCAGTCGGATTCAGTCCGAATCTTATAACCGGGATTCCGCTGTTCCGAAATACAGCCAATATCTCCCCACCACGGTCTGCCGCCTCTTCCGGCGTGCAAGGGATGTACCTTCCCTCTTTCGTCATTTCCTCAAGATATGTATCTCTCACAACTACCGTGGGGTAAACTCGCACACCATCGGGAGAAAGCTTTGCAATCTCTTTTGCGGTATAAATGTCCTTTTCTTTGTCCGATTGCGGAAGATGGGTCATCATCTGCAGAATAAGAGAGAATCCCTCTTCCTTTATGAGTCGTGATGCACATCGGACATTCTCTGCAGTATGCCCTCTGCCCGAGGCTTTAAGTACATTTTCATCCATAGACTGTGCACCAAGCTCAATTGTGTTCACGCCATATTCTTTGAGAATCGAGAGCACTTCTCCGTCAATGCTGTCGGGACGGGTGGAAAGTCTCAATCCCGAGATTTTTCCGGTATCAAGAAACGGCTTCGTCGCCTCTAAATACTCAATCATAAGAGTTCGCTCAATAGCAGTAAAGCTTCCGCCATAGAAAGCAACTTCGGGAACTTCTCCCGAAAGCTTGTCAAGTGCCTCCGAAATAGTGTGGGCTACCGTCTCACCATCCGGTGCAGAAGTTTTTCCCGCTATTTTTTTCTGATTGCAGAAAACGCAATCGTGGGGGCAACCGAGATGAGGGATGAATATGGGAATTATTGACGACATCATTCCATACCCATAAGCTTAAGAGCTTCTCTTGCCGCCATCTGCTCGGCTTCTTTTTTACTATGACCATAGCCCTCGCCTATGGGGTTGCTGTTTATAAGCACCTGCACCGTAAAGCTTCTTTCGTGATCGGGGCCGTTTGATTCAAGCATCTTATAAGAAAGCTTCTCTCCGCGATTTTTCTGCACGATTTCCTGAAGTGTCGTCTTATAATCCGTAACGCTCCATTCTCCGCCCTTTTCAGCTTCAAAAACAAACTTTTTAATGAATTTTCTCGCACTTTCCTCTCCCGAATCAAGATAGATCGCACCGATAAGAGCTTCAAATGCATCAGCAAGAATGGAAGCACGATTTCTTCCCCCACCGCTTTCCTCACCGTGACCCAGACGGAGCATATCGCCGAGATTTATCGCTTTTGCCCTCTCAGCAAGAGAGCCTGTACAAACAAGAGAGGAGCGCATTTTTGTAAGCTCACCCTCCGGCTCATCGGGATATTTTTTAAAGAGGTGGAGAGCCGTATTCATACCGAGCACGGAGTCACCGAGAAATTCAAGACGCTCATTATCAAGCACTCCGTCTGCCCGGTTTTCGTTGGCATATGAACTATGTGTCATCGCACGTTCTAAAAGATTGGCATTCTTGAAGGTATATCCTATTCTTTTTTGAAGTGATATAAGCTTTTCATCAAGCGCTTTACTCATTTTCCTCGTTTCCTTCCCCAAGACTTTTACCGATCTTTATGGTTATGCCCGAGTCTATGTAATCAATAATCTGCACAATACAGCTGTAAACAGACTGATATCCCGCCGAACCGTGAGCCTTCATAACAGGCTTTCTCACGCCGAGAAGCGGTGCTCCTCCGGCGGTGTTATGGTCGATTTTTTTCTTAAGTTCTCCAATTTTGCTTTTTACCATAAGTCCAGCAAATTTGCCTTTTGTTGACGATGTGAATATATTCTTTATTTCCTTTACAAAGAATGCGGCAGTACCTTCAATGGTCTTCAAAAGAACATTGCCTGAAAAACCATCGGCAACAATAACATCGGCACCACCAAGGGGTACGTCACGGCCCTCAATGTTTCCGATAAAGTTGATAAGACCATTCTCGTCCGCTTCTTTTAAGAGCTTGTATGTTTCACGGCGAAGCTCGTCGCCCTTATGTTCCTCAACACCGTTATTCAAAAGCGCAACTCTCGGTTCTTTCATGCCCATTGCATTTTTGGCATAGTAAGAGCCCATAAGCGCGAACTGATAGAGATACTCTGTTGTGCACTCTGCGTTTGCTCCGCTGTCTATAAGAAGTGCAGGACCCTTTGCCGTGGGAATTACCGGTGCAAGAGCCGCACGACGGATTCCCTTTATACGCTTTACAATAAGGGTGGCCTGGGTGAGAAGTGCACCTGTATTTCCCGACGAAACCAACGCATCACCGCGACCTTCACTCAAAAGCTTCAATGCCACAGTCATAGAGGAATCGGGTTTTTCTTTCATAACGCGAAGAGGGTCATCGTTCATATCCACAACCTCGGAAGCGTTCACCACCGATATATTCTTCGTGTATATGTTATTGGGGTCTTCCTTCTTGAGACACTCGGAAATTTCCTTCTCATCTCCTACAAGAACTATATCAACATCAAGTTCTTCCATTGCAAGGAGAGCACCCTTAACAAATTCTGCGGAGCCTTTGTCTCCGCCCATAGTATCAAGTATTATTCTCATTACTTTTCTCCCAACTCATTTACTATACTGTCTATATAGTCAAGGGAACGTCTTGCAAGTGCCGCACCCTTTTCCTTTTTAAGCTTTATTCTCTCTTCAAGCGGAGGAATTATTCCGAAATTTATGTTCATCGGCTGAAAATCACCGACAGAACCTGAGCTTACATATATTCCCAATGCACCAAGCGCCGTAATCTGCGGAAAGGACGGTACTTTTAGACCATTCAGCTTGCAGGCAAGGGAAAGTCCTGCCACAAGTCCCGATGCCGCCGATTCCACATATCCTTCAACACCCGTCATCTGCCCGGCAAAATAGAGATTTTCGTCTCCCTTTACGGAATAATCGGGATTAAGAATTCCTGGTGACTTTATATATGTGTTGCGATGCATCACGCCATATCTCACAAACTCCGCATTCTCAAGACCGGGAATGAGAGAAAAAACACGCTTCTGCTCGCCAAACTTCAGATGTGTCTGAAAACCGACTATGTTGTATAACGTACCCTCACGGTTATCCTTCCGAAGCTGAACAACAGCAAAAGGTGTCTGTCCTGTTTTTGGGTCACGAAGTCCCACGGGTTTAAGCGGCCCATAACGCAATGTATCAAAACCACGTCTTCCCATAACCTCAACAGGCATACAGCCTTCAAATACCCTTGCATCCTCAAAACCGTGAATTTCAGCCTCTTCCGCAGTCACAAGAGCATCAAGAAATGCTCTGTATTCACTCTCCGACATGGGGCAGTTGATGTAATCGGCGCTTCCTTTATCATATCTTGATTTAAAATATGCCTTCGACATATCAATGCTCTCAAAAGTGACGATGGGGGCTGCCGCATCAAAGAATCCGAGAAACGCATCATTTCCGAAATACTCTTGAAGCGATGCCGCAAGAGAATCAGAAGTAAGAGGTCCCGTTGCCACAATAAGCGGTCTCTCCTTGGGAAGGGTTCTGACTTCCTTTTCCACCACCGTTATATTGGGATGAGCCCTTATCTTATCTGTTATATATGCCGAGAAACGCTCACGGTCAACAGCAAGAGCACCGCCTGCTTCAACACGATTTGCATCTGCCGCCTGCATTATAAGAGAGCCAAATCTTCGCATTTCCTCTTTGAGAAGTCCTACTGCATTTTCAACTCCTGCCGCACGTAGAGAATTTGAACATACAAGCTCTCCGAAGCTTTCCGACTTGTGTGCAGGTGTCTTCTTTTGGGGTTTCATTTCAAAAAGCGTTACGGAAATCCCCCGTTCGGCGAGCTGATATGCCGCCTCACAGCCTGCAAGTCCCGCACCGCAGACAATAGCTTTACTCACTCTTTTTCTTCTCCGTAGTCTTCTTTGACTTTGCCGCAGTCTTCTTTTTCGTTATCTTCTTTGCGGCAGTTTTCTTTGTTGTTTTTTTCGTTGTCTTCTTTGTGGTCTTCCTCTCTTCCTGAGGCTCATACTTTTCACACTCAGGATTTGCACAGAACAGCTTCTTTGAACCACGTCCCGAACGCTTGTAGAGAGTCTTTCCGCAGACTTCACACTTCTCTGCCTGAGGAACATCCCATGTCATAAAAGTACATTCAGGGAACTTTTCACAACCATAATACCAATATCCGTTTTTGGATTTCTTCTTAAGAATCTGCCCTCCGCAGGTGGGACACTCACCGGGAGTTTTTTCAACTATCGCCATGGTGTTCTTGCACTCGGGGAAACCGGGGCAAGCAAGGAATTTACCGAATCTTCCCGATTTTACCACCATATTTCTTCCGCAAAGGTCACAAACAATATCTGTTACCTCATCCGGCACCTTAAGGCGTTTTCCTTCAAGCGCAACTTCTGCAGCTTCAAGCTCTGATGCAAAAGGACCATAGAAATCAGAAAGGGTTTTCTTCCAATCAACCTTTCCCGCTTCGACATCATCAAGAGTTTCTTCCATATGTGCAGTAAACTCTGTATCAACAATGTCGGAGAACTGCTCTACCATAAGACCGTTGACGACTTCACCGAGAGCCGTGGGTTTTAAGCTCTTGCCTTCTTTGACTACATATTCACGGTCAAGAATTGTGGAAATAGTGGGTGCATAGGTACTCGGTCTTCCGACTCCCATTTCCTCCATTGCCTTGATAAGACTTCCGTCTGTGTAACGCGCCGGAGGGAGAGTGAAGTGCTGCTCGCTCTTCTGTCCCTCAAAAACAAGCTTTTCTCCTTCAATAAGGTCAGGAAGAATGTTAGCTTCCTGCTCTTCGATTTCTGCCGCCATATCGGAATATACTGCGGTGTATCCGCGGAAGGCGATCCGTGAGCTTGTGGCACGGAAAATATATTCGTTTGCACCGATGTCAACGCTCATTGTGTCATATACTGCGCTTTCCATCTGACAAGCAACGAACCTCGACCATATTATGCGGTAAAGCTTATATTGATCGGGGGTGAGATTCTTCTTGATCCTTTCGGGAGTGAGGTATACGTCCGAAGGACGGATGGCTTCGTGAGCATCCTGTGCACTCTTCTTCGTTTTGTAAACGCGACGTGTTTCCGGAAGGAAACCTTCACCGTAGGTCTCTGTAATATAATTGCGAACTGAGTAAATCGCCTCATCTGCAAGGCGGAGAGAGTCGGTTCTCATATAGGTTATAAGACCGGTTGAACCCACTCCGTCAATCTCAATACCTTCATAAAGCTGCTGTGCAATGGTCATTGTACGTGCCGGTGACATACCAAATCGACGGGATGCCTCCTGCTGAAGTGTTGAGGTTATAAAGGGCGGAACGGGAGAACGCTTCTTCTGTCCACGCTTTATGCTCTTCACGGAAAACTCAGCATCCTTTATTGCATTTATAATCTTATCTGTTTCCTCGGCATTTGCAGGCTCTATCTTTTTCTTTTTCGTTCCGTGGAACTTCGCGGAAAAGCTTCCCACATTGGGTGCAATTCTTGAAAAATCCGCATCAATGGTCCAGAACTCACGGGGAACAAACTCACGGATTTCGTTTTCCCTGTCAATTACAAGTCTTGTTGCAACAGACTGCACACGACCTGCAGAAAGACCGTAACGCACTTTCTTCCAGAGAAGAGGAGAGAGCTTATAGCCCACTATTCTGTCGAGAAGTCTTCTCGCCTGCTGTGCGTTTACAAGATTTTCATCTATATCACGGGGATTCTTTATTCCCTCAAGGATTGCATTCTTTGTGATTTCGTTGAATGTAACGCGCTTTGTTTTCTTATCATCAAGCTCAAGAAGCTCTTTTAAGTGCCAGGAAATAGCCTCACCTTCACGGTCAGGGTCAGTTGCAAGATATATTGCATCGCTTTCCTCTGCAAGGGTGCGAAGTTCGCGGATGAGTGCACTCTTTCCTCTTATAGCAAGGTATTTAGGCTCAAAATTGTTGTCAAAATCAATTCCGATATTGCTCTTTGGAAGATCACGCAAATGTCCCATAGAAGCCTTTACCTTATATTTGCTTCCAAGATGCTTTCCGATTGTTTTTACCTTTGTGGGAGACTCCACTATTACAAGATATGACATATATGTTCTGCTCCGTTTCGATTAGTCTTTTATTCTGAATCTATTGCCGGGGTTTCGCTTTATGCATCCCCGTATTTCAAGAAGTGTCAATGCAGACTGTATCTGCGGTACTGCAAGACCGCTTTTTTGCACAATTCCGTCAACGGTTTCGGCCCCTGCGTCCAACGCTTCCATTACTTTCCTTTCATTTTCCGCAAGATTATCAAAGTTTCTCACCTTTCGGGGAGGCTCTTCCATGATTTTTGGCGGTGTGCTCTGCTGCACAGGTTCTTTTATTTCTTCACGCACGGGCGAAGATGAAAACTTTATCTTTTCGCCGTGAGTTGCCGCATATTCCGCAAGGACATCCCCTGCCGATGTAACAGGTATTGCACCTGCTTTTATCAGATTGTTTGTTCCTTCTGCCAGCTTCTCAAAAATACCGGACGGCACAGCAAACACATCACGATTCTGTTCAAGCGCATACCTTGCAGTTATGAGTGCTCCGCTTTTCTCCGGAGCCTCCGCAACAATAGTTCCGAGACTGAGTCCGCTTATGATTCTGTTCCGCATCGGAAAGAACTTTGGTAACGGTCTTGTTCCCGGCGGATATTCCGAAAGAAGCGTGCCTATTTCCTCAACCTTTCGTGCAAGGGATTTATTCTCTGCAGGGTAAATTACATCCACACCACAACCAAAAACCGCAACCGTTTTTCCTCTTGCGCGAATTACTGCAGAAGCTGCAACCGTATCTATGCCCTTTGCAAGTCCCGATACTATCACCGCGCCATGCCTTGCAAGGTCATAAGCTATCCTTTCTGCCGATCCTCTGCCATTTTCAGATGCATTTCGTGTGCCTACAATCGCTATTGTAAGTTCATTATCTATATCAAGAAGCCCTCCTTTTGCATATAAAACAACCGGAGGATTTGGTATCTGCCACAAGCGCATCGGATACTCCGGGTTGTGGGGGGTTATTATTCTTATCCCCTTTTTCATACAATCGGAAAAAATTTTTTCTGCCTTTTCAATGCTCTTATCTTCAAGCTTTTTTATGTCACTTTCACAGAAGCCGGGGATTTGTGCAAGAAGTTCTCTCTTTGCCGCATACAGTTCATCTATTGTACCCAGCGAATCTACTGCTGCTTTCGTTTTTGGGCTTCCCTTATAAAATACCTCCGAAAGCCATATCCAGAGTAATTCCTTCCGCACCTGTCTCGCCTCACTTTCTGCTCATTTCATACATAAACACCGATGCTGCAACGGAGGCATTGAGAGACTCCGCACCACCGTGCATAGGGATTATAACGCTTCCGTCACAGAGCTCCGACACCTCACGGCGTACACCGTTTCCTTCATTGCCTATAACTACTGCCGCTTTTTCAAAGTTACATTCCGAAATTTCTTTTACTTCTCCATATAGTTCCGATGCATACACCTTGATGCCCTCACTCCGAAGGCGAGGAATCAAAACTTCAAAGCTTTCGGATATTACAGGGATGCGAAACACCGATCCCATAGCCGACCTTATCGTTTTGGGGTTATATACATCTGCCGAGCCATCTTCAAAAACAGCATCTATCCCGAAAGCGTCCGCCGTTCGGATTATCGTTCCGATATTTCCCGTATCCTGAAGACGGTCAAGCAAAATCGCCTTTTTAATTTCCTCGGTCTCCGTCCTTTTCATACCACACACAAATATGACATTCTGCGCATTTTTGAGGGTGGTCACGCTATCTAAAATATCACGGGTTGTAACATAAATATCTGCCCCGTCTATATGCGGAAGCTTTTCTGCATACTCTTCACTCACAAGTACCATGCGTATATCTGCCTTTTCGGAAATCGCTTCAAAGAGAAGCTTATCTCCGTCACAGACAAACTCCTTCTTTTCCTGTCTCAACGCCTTGTCACCGGAAAGCGCACGCACATATTTGATTGTTTTATTTTGTCTGCTCGTTATTCTTTCCGTCATACTTTCCCCTTTATATTCTTGATATCGTTGTTTCTCCCAAGAACTATAAGTATATAATCGCTCTTTATCTTATATTCTGCCGTAGGAGAGATTACAAGATCGCTCCCGTCTGCATTTCTTGCAGCAATTACGTTTATACCATAAGTCGCCCGTATATTGAGCTCACCCAAGGTCTTTCCTGTCCAGTTTTCCGGAACTTCAAGCTCCACTATACTGTGTTCTTCCGAAAGTTCTATGAAATCTATGATATTATTTGCAGAAAGCTGCTGGGCAAGACGCTTTCCCATATCACTTTCGGGAAACACCGTCATATCAGCACCCACTCGTTGCAAAACCTTCATATGAAGCAGATTCTGCACCTTTGCAACAACCTTCTTTACCCCCAACTCTTTGAGCATAATTGTTACAAGCACACTATCCTCAATGCTCCCCGCTGTCGCGACAACCGCAACGTCAAAATTTGAAACACCAAGAGAGCGAATTACATTTTCATCTCTTGCGTCACCTATTACTGCATGGGTAACATAGTCCGCAACAGCAGAAACCCTTTCTTCATTTCTGTCAACTATCAGGACATCGTGTCCGAGATTTGAAAGTTCTGTTGCCAAAGAGCTTCCGAATCTGCCCATACCTATCACAAGGAAAGAATCCATAATTATCACCTATCCTATTATTATCTTGCCTTCCGGATAACTTATTTTTGAAGGCTTCCGCGGTGCCAAAAGTCCGATGCTGAGTGTGAGAAGTCCCACTCTTCCGAAATACATCAGCAATATAAGCACAATCTGCGATAAAGAATTAAGCTCTGCCGTTATTCCGCACGAAAGTCCCGTTGTTGAAAAAGCAGAAACAGCTTCAAACAAAGAATCTACCGCCGGTGTCCCATTGGTCTGACATATTATTACGCCACCGACCGCCGCAAGAAACATACCGACCATCATAACTGCAATTGCCTTAAATACTGTGTAATAAGATATTTTTCTTCCCATTGCCGAAATCTCGTTTTTTCCGCGCATAACAGAAACCGCAGTGAGGACAAGCACCGCAAAGGTAACTGTTTTTATTCCTCCTGCCGTTGAACCGGGTGATCCTCCGATAAGCATAAGGAAACAAGACAACAGCTTTGACTGTACTGTCATATCTCCCTGAGAAAACGAATAGAATCCCGCAGTTCTTGTGGTTGAAGATTGGAAGAGGGAGGCAATAAGCTTTTCTCCGAAGCTCATCCTTCCGATTGTTGCAGCGTTTGAATACTCAAATACAAAGAACATAACCGTTCCAAAAAGGAGAAGTGACGCAGTCATTATAAGAACAAGCTTTGTATGGAAAGAAAACCGCCTGATCTTTTTTGCTCTCAAGACATTTTCCCATACAAGAAAACCAAGCCCTCCGACTACCATAAGCGAAACAAGTGTAAGACATACGAGAGGGTCCGTTGCATATTTGCTTATACTTCCTATATCTCCGGCGCCTACGCCGAGAATGTCAAAGCCCGCATTACAGAAAGCTGAAACCGAATGAAAAACGCTTTTGAAAAGTCCGCTTCCGAATCCGTAATCCGGAATGAATCTTATCGCAAGAAGAAGTGCTCCTGCACCTTCAATAACCAATGTTCTTGAGAGAATATGTTTTGTGAGTCTCACAATTCCCGAAAGCTCATCCACAGAGAAAAGCTGGGTCATAATAAGCCTTTCCCGAAGCGAAATTCTTCGGTGTATCACAAGGGAAAACAAGGCGGCAAACACCATAAATCCAAGACCGCCGCATTGAATGAGAAGCAATATGACAATATGCCCGAATCCCGACCAGTGGGATAACGTATCAAAAACCGTAAGTCCCGTAACACAGGTTGCACTTGTGGCAGTAAACATGCAAGAAAGAAAATCAGTTGTTTTTCCTGTTGCCGAAGCCGCAGGTAACATAAGAAGAAGTGCACCTATCAGGATGATTACAAGAAAACCGCCTAAAATTATCTTTGTCGGGCTTATTCTCCGATAAGCATTATCTTGTAAAGATTTTGAAATCCCCACTTAAAAATCATCTCCCTGCTACAATCGCAGAAAGCACCTTTCCTGCTCTTTCATATTTTGCAAGTATGCGCTCATCTTCAGAACGTGCTTTGTTCTTCATCTTTATCGCCGCATATATTCCGTCTTTGTCGGATATTCCGAGCTCCTTGAAAATACGGGTCTCGTCAACCCGGACATAATACTCGTTTTCACTCTCTATTCCGATTTCAGAAAGCTTTAAAAATGCCCCCATTCCCGCAAAGGACTCGGCATATTTCTTGTCAAGGAAGTAAAGAAGAATTTCATCATCAGCCAATGTTATTTCTATTTTCTGACTGTTTGCCGTGGCAAAATCGTCCGCACTCATAGTATTATCCGCAGCACTGTCTGTGCTCCTTGTACATAGCATCTGATGCCCGACCTTGAACTCCTTGTTGTCACGCTCTCCCAGAACATCTTTCATATAGGCGGAAAGTCCGTTCATCTGTTCAGTATCTGCAAACATCGAGCCGCCGAGAATGTAGTCAAGTTCATTTGTATCATCGCTTATAATATCGGAGATAAGCCACACAGCAAGTATTGCTACAATTATCACCATAACTGTTTTAAAAGCAAGGTGCGGAACAAATACATTTTTCATCCACCAACTAAACTTTTCACCAAAGGTAGCACCTTCCATAGGACCGCCTTTTTTAAACACAGCAAAGACTTCGCGGTTATCACGGCTTGTCTTTCTGAGCAGTTTTCCGTTGTTCATTTTTATCTCCTTTCAAAAAAAGAAACAATAAAGCATTGTCCATTATAGCACAACACTTTTCCTTGTTCAATATTATATTGTAAATTTTAATTTAAATTTTCATCTTTTTTCAGCAATTTTCGGCTTGATATCAAGGATTTACTGCTTTTTAATTCATTTCTCGGCGGTACAGAAAAAACAGACCGAAAAAAACAAGTTCTCGGTCTGTTTTAAAACTAATCCAATGTCTTCATTGTGGGGAAGAGGAGAACATCGCGGATTGCCTGGCTGTCGGTAAAGAGCATTGTCATACGGTCGATACCATAGCCGATACCACCTGTGGGAGGCATACCGATTTCAAGTGCATTGAGGAAGTCTTCGTCTGTTGTGTTTGCTTCATCATTGCCCTTTGAAAGCTGTTCTTCCTGATCCTTGAATCTTTCACGCTGATCAATGGGATCATTAAGCTCGGAATATGCATTTGCCATTTCCCAACCGTTCATAAAGAATTCAAAACGCTCAACGTAGTTGGGATCCTCCGGCTTTTTCTTTGTAAGCGGAGAAATCTCGATGGGATGATCCATAACAAAGGTAGGCTGAATGAGGTGTTCTTCAACAAATTCCTCGAAGAAGAGATTTAAGATATCGCCCTTCTTATGGCGGTCTTCAAACTCAACGTGCTTTTCCTTTGCAATAGCCTTTGCTTCTTCCGTTGTCTTTATCTCATTGAAGTCAACGCCGGAATACTTCTTGACGGCATCAACCATTGTGATTCTCTCAAAAGGCTTTCCGAGATCCATTTCGATTCCGTTATAGGAAATCTTTGTTGTGCCGAGAACTTCGTTTGCAACGTGGCGGAACATATTCTCGGTGAGGTCCATCATACCGTGGTAATCGGTGTATGCCTGATAGAGCTCCATAAGAGTGAACTCGGGATTGTGACGTGTATCAAGGCCTTCGTTTCTGAAAACTCTGCCGATTTCATAAACCCTTTCAAGACCACCTACGATGAGACGCTTTAAGTAAAGCTCAAGAGAAATACGGAGCTTAAAATCTTCATCAAGAGCATTGAAGTGTGTTTCAAAAGGACGTGCTGCAGCACCGCCTGCGTTTGCAACAAGCATCGGAGTCTCAACTTCCATAAAGCCCTGACCATCGAGGAAACGGCGGATGGAGCTTATGATCTTTGAACGCTTAACGAAAGTATCCTTTACCTCAGGGTTCATAATGAGGTCAACATATCTCTGACGATAACGGATATCTGTGTTTGTGAGACCGTGATATTTCTCAGGCAGGGGTTTGAGTGACTTTGAAAGGAGGGAAAGCTCTGTTACATGAACTGAAATCTCACCCATTCTTGTGCGGAACACAGTATCCTTTGCACCGACGATATCACCGATATCATATTTGCGGAACTTTGCAAAATTTTCCTCACCGATATCATTTATGCGGACATAAATCTGAATCTTGCCCTTTAAATCCTGCACATCACAGAAAGAAGCCTTGCCCATTCCGCGGCGGCTCATAAGACGACCTGCGATGCTGACTTCTTTGCCTTCAAGCTCTTCAAAATTATCAACAATATCCGTTGAATGATGAGTCTGGTCATACTTAACTACTTCAAAGGGATTTTCTCCATCCTCCACAAGTTTTGCAAACTTTTCGCGGCGGACACGGAGTATCTCACTTAAATCTTCAACGGGTGCTTCATTTACTCTTGTTTCTTCGTTTGCCATTTTGGGTTCCTCCATTTTTAATATACAAGGGCGAAGTACATTTTGTACCCGCCCGGAAGTTTCTTACTTTCCTATTTCGACAATCTTATATTCGATTGCTCCGCAGGGAGCTTCCACGCTCACAATCTCATCAACCTTCTTGCCGAGAAGTGCACGACCGAAAGGTGATTCATCGGAGATTCTGCCTTTATACGGGTCAGCCTCCTGAGAGCCTACAATCCAATATTCCTCTTCCGAGCCATCGGAAACATCACAGACGATAACTTTGGAGCCTGTTCTTATTTCATCGGAATCCTCGGACATCTCAATAATCTCTGCATTTGCGATGATATTCTCAACTTCTGCTTTTCTTGAAAAGAGCTTGCCCTGCTCATTCTTTGCCTCATCATACTCGGCATTCTCGGAAAGGTCTCCAAAAGAACGAGCTTCTTTTATCAGCTCTGCAACTTCTTTCTCGCGGACATTTTTGATATAATCGAGTTCCTGACAGAGCTCATCATATCTTTCTTTTGTCATCTTAAAAGTTTTAGCCATTTCTTACACCCTCATTTTCCTTTTATTATTAAGCGAAATAATTTTTCTACTATATATATGAAAATCGCATTTGCAATCTATCATATTATAGTGATATTGTCACCAAATGTCAAGTAAAAATTTTATGAATTCATAATTTTATTTTAAAAAATACTCTATTTTTACACGTTTTTTCTCCAAAAATCCGCTTTTTTCGAGAATTGAAACAAGTGCCCTTTTGTTTTCCTCGGAAAGCCACCCGAAATCAAGTTCTTCTGCCACAACTCTAAAGTCACATAAGCTCGCAAACAGCTTCCCGGAGCTTATAAATTGCTCACTACTGTTCATCGAAATTCTAATGATTTTTTCCGGCTCATCGCAGCCCACCACAGCTCCCGTTTCGTGAAAAATCTCCTCCGAAATTTCATAAAACGCCGCATTTTTTATATATATTCTCCGCTTTTCCCGAAGGAGAAAAAGTGATGTCAAGCAAACATTATTAAAGCTTCCTCCGTCAATCAGAAAATCCGCATCAATGCCATTTCGTTCTGCAAAAAGCATTGCGGCCTGACCTGCTCTCTGCAAAACAACATCACGTCCGTCACACACAACTGTTATCCCATATCCCGAAATCACCGAAAATTCTTTATCTGCAACGCATATGGTTATCCCTTGTTCCTCAAGCGTTTTTACAAGATGCTTTATAATTCGTTTTGACAGCGTTCCTTTCCGCTTAAGACATACATCGAGCCGATATAATTCCACCGCGCCAAAATCACATATTTTCTCGATTTGCGTTTTTTTGTTCTTCTCCGATGCAGATATTATTCCTATTTTCAAGAGCATTCTCCAATCAGAAAGTTGATAATACAATATATTTTCTTTTTCTTGCCATATTACACTTTTATCACTTTTCTGCCTGCAAAAAATCGGACAGAACCAAATCTGTCCGATTTTTGCTTTTATTGGGTTACCGCAGTTGTGTTTTCTTCAGTGGAAGTCTGCTCGGCAGGATCTGCATTTTCACCTTCTGCCTGCTGTGATTCCGCGGTGTTTGCTTCTCCCGTCATTTTGTTTATCTCACCTATCGCCGTCTGAAGCTGCCTGTCTTCAGATTCTTCAAGGAGATAAAATTTCTTGCTTTCCTCCTCGGTAAGTTTCACTTCAATATCGGGGATGATTCCGTGAGTTTCATCAAGATTGCGACCTTTTCCCGTGTAATATCTGGACACCGAAATAACAAGTCCCGAGCCGTCGGAAAGCGGAATATGCTGCTGTGCAACTCCCTTGCCTGTGGTGGGAGTTCCTATAACGGTTGCCTTCTCCGCTTCCTGAAGAGCCGCGGCAAAGAACTCTGCGGCACTTATTGAATATTCGTTTGCAAGCACTACCATAGGTATATCAAGTGCTTCCGCATCTGAAGTATAAACGGTTTCTTTTCCTTTTTTATTCACTTCTTTGATGATTGTTCCCTCGGGCAACAGCGGATCAAGTATTTTCACAAGCACATTGAGCCTTCCGCCGGGATTATTTCTTACATCAAAAATAATTCCCTTGACTTCTGCCTTCTTGAGATTTTCAAGAGCCGCCAGCACGTCTTTATCAACATTGGCATCAAAGCTTCCGATTTCTATATATCCGATGTTTCCGTCAAGTATTTTTGATTTTACGTGCTGAATATCAACCTCATGGCGTGTTATATTCACATTTATCGGGTTTTCAACACCCTCACGACGAATTGTTATTGCAACGGCAGTATCAATGTCGCCGCGGATCTTGTTTACCGCCGCATCATAACCGATATCCGAGACGTTATTTCCGTCAACCGTGATTATTCTGTCATACGGCTGGATTTTTGCATTTTCCGCAGGAGAACCTTCATACACATCAAGAACAACCACTTCTCCTTTCTCCTCGTCATAAGCCGCAGTTATTCCTATTCCCACCATCTTGCTGTTGGATGAGTCTATCACCGAAGCAAATTGTTCCGGAGTCAGATAATATGACCATCGGTCACCGAGACTTGCGACCATACCGTAACGTGCACCGTCAAAGACATCACGGACATCAAAATCCTTGACATAATGGTCATCGATATTGGTAAGAACTTCGTCTATCAGTTTGTATTCTTCCTCCATATCAAGAAGTCCGTTGAGCTTTGCATTGTATTCCGCTTCAAGGGCAGAGAGGGTTATACAATAAGTCAGCGCCGCACTCAGAAGCATAAGTGCAACAATGGTCATTATACTCCTTTTCTTTCCCCTTGATGCAGGTTTGTTTTCGTTGTTGTTCATAAAACTTTCTCCTTTATTATGAAGCATTGCGGCGGGGAAAATTCCCCGCCCCGATCTTAGCGAAAGTTATGCTTTGTTAAAATAATTCATGGGGTTTGTATGTTCTCCGTTTATGAGAATTTCAAAGTGGAGATGGGGACCCGTGGAATAACCGGTAGAACCTACAAGTCCTATAACATCGCCCTTCTGTACCTCTGCACCTTTTGTTGTTTTAATTTTGTGCATATGAGCATACAATGTGGCTTTTCCGCCGCCATGATCAATTACGACATAGTTTCCGTAACCCTTCTGAGACCATCCCGCAACGATTACCGTACCGCTGTTTGCGGCATAAATTTCGCTACCCAGACTTGTACCGATATCTATACCCGTGTGGAATGCACTCTTTTTTGTTATCGGGTCACTTCTTCTTCCGTAATAAGAGGTGATATATGTTGCCTTGGTCGGCCATCGGAAGGTCCCTCCCGTATAAGTCGAGCTTGTCTGCCCTTTCTTGCTATCGCTCGATTCTTTCTTTTTTCTTTCTTCTTCCTCTTTTTTCTTTTTCGCTTCCGCTTCTTTTCTCTTTCGTTCTTCCTCTTCTTTTCTTTTTCGTTCCTGCTCTTCAAGAATTTTCTTTATTTCTTCCTTTGTTTCTTCCTGTGCAGCCTCTGCCTCATTATACTTCTTTTCATATTCCTTTGCATCCGCACTGAGTTCCTTGATAAGAGAATTGGCATCGCTGTATTGCTGTTTGAGAGATGCGCGTTTGCCCTCTAACTCCGCACGGTTTTTTTCTTGTTCTGCACGATCTTCATCAAGCGCCAGCTTATCTGCGTTTATCTTTGCTCGCGTTTCCGCAAGCTCTTTCATTAAATTTTTGTCACCTTCAACAATATCACTAACAAGCTCTATTCTTGTGAGCATATCTGTGAAGCTGTCCGCAGAAAGAATTATACCAAGCATTGAAATCGAGCCTTCTTCTTCCATAACGCGAACCCTCACGAGAAAGTTCTCCATCTGCTCAGCTTCGAGTTCTATTGCAGCTTCAAGCTCTGCTTCTTTTTCCAAAATATTGGCATCAAGCACCTCGATAAGCTGATTCAGCACATCTATTTCCTGCTGAGTTACATCTATCTGTTCATCAAGAGCTGCTTTTTTTGCTGATGCCGAATCTTTTTTCTTTTCTATCTCAGAAATTTCTTTTTTTATCTCTTCTTTATCTTTGGCAAGCTCTGCAAGCTTACCATTAAGTGCATCCACAGTATCTGCGGCCTGAGCTCCGGGAGTATTTGCTATAATATCCGTGATAAATGTAAACAAAAAAGTGAATACAAGAAGTCCTGCTATTACTGCACAAATTATACGCACTGTTCTTTTTTTCACAACAAACTCCCTCCTTCTTTATACTTTAAGGAATTTACGCAAAGTTATCACACTTCCAAGTCCGCCGACAAGTGCTGATACTCCATAGAACATTTTAACGATATCCCACACAAGTTCGCCAAATGGCACGGATGATATAAACGCCAATGTGGAAAGGGCTTCAACTATTACATAATCATAAATAGCCCATTGCAAAAGCAGGGCAAAGGTAGCACCGGCAAGACCTATAAGAACACCTTCAACAATAAACGGAATTCTTACAAAGCTGTTGGTTGCACCTATCATCTTCATAATGGCAATCTCCTCGCGGCGATTGAACATTGTGATATTTACTGTGTTTGATATGATAAATACAGAAACAAGGACAAGTATAAGGATAAGCACGGTGCAAACAAGAGTTGTAACATCGCTTACTTCCATCATTTTTTCTGCAATGTCATTTCTTGCGGTAACTTTTGCGATACCGTCTATTTTTTTCAGCTCATCCGCAACACTCTGGGTGTTTTCAATATCTTTGAGCGTTATGGTAAACCTATGGCGAAGTGGGTTTCTTTCCTCTATTCCGTTGAGAATTTCACCTTCTTCGCCGAAATCCTTGCGAAATTCCTCAAGTGCCTGCGTTTTTGTGGTAACCGTGCACTCATCAACACCCTGAATTTTAAGTATTTCTTTGCCGATTCTTTCTTCGAGTGCATTTATGAGCTGAGTTTCATCCCTGTTTGCATCAACTTCCCCGGCAGAAATTTCTTCCGATATCTCTTCTAAAATTTCTTCCGTTACTTCTTCCTGTGTCTCCTCCGTTACTTCTTCAGAAATTTCTTCTGTTTCTTCAGTTACTTCTTCCGGAACCTCCTCGGTTTCCTGAACATAAACGCCGAGATTTCCCGCTTCATATTCCCAGTTTTCATCTACATATGCAACTATCTGATTTTTCTTTTCAATATCACCGAGAAGATTTTCAATATTTGCAACGACAAGAGAGAAGCTTCCCATAAGCAGAAGACACGCCATAATTACACTCATTGCGGCAATGCTCATAAGACGATGGGAAAATATACTTGTAACTCCCTCTCGCAAAAAATATGTAATATTATAAAGTTTCATTTCTGTGAAGCCCGCCTATCCTGTCATTTTGGTAATATCCGCCGGTTCTGTCACTGATGATACGTCCGCTGTCAATTGCAATAACTCTTTTTGAGAACATATTTACAAGCTCTTTTTCGTGAGTAACAACAAGAACAGTTGTTCCGAGCTCATTGATTTTTTCAAGAAGACTCATTATTTCAACAGACATCTTCGGGTCAAGGTTACCCGTTGGTTCGTCTGCGATTATCATAGTGGGGTTGTTTACAATGGCACGTGCAACAGCCACTCTCTGCCTCTCACCGCCTGAAAGCTCATTCGGATAAACGTTCATTTTGTGGTCAAGGCCGACAAGCTGAAGCACATAAGGAACTCTCTTCTTTATCATACGCGGCGATGAACCGACTGCGCGCATTGCAAAAGCAACATTTTCATAAATTGTTTTTTTATCTATAAGACGGAAATCCTGAAACACAACGCCTATTGTTCTCCGGAGCTCCGGCACTTTTGAACGTTTGATTCTGTTCAGGTTGTATCCGTTTACCATTCCTCTTCCCGAGGACATTCTCACTTCACTTGTGAGTATCTTTACTATTGTGGACTTTCCCGAGGCGGACGAGCCTACGAGAAAGACAAACTCACCATCATCTATCTTAAGGTTTATACCCGACAGAGCAGGTGTTCCGTTTTCATACACCTTACATACATCGAGGAGTCTGACCATATTTCACATTCCTTTCAAAAAAATCGGATTTAAAACGCCGAGCCCTGTATTGACAGATATCTCTTTACCATAAGGGCAACCTTGAAAATTATCGCATGGTCAAACTCACGAAGGTCAAGTCCCGTTATCTTTTTGATTTTCTCAAGGCGGTAAACAAGTGTGTTTCTGTGTACAAAGAGGTTTCTGGATGTTTCTGAAACGTTCAGATTGTTTTCAAAGAACTTCTGTATTGTCATAAGGGTTTCCGAATCAAGACCGTCAATGGAGCTGTCTTCAAACACTTCGGAGAGGAACATCTCACAAACTGTTGTTGGAAGCTGATAAATAAGCCTTCCTATTCCAAGGCTCTCATAGCTCATAACATCACGCTCTGTGTCAAACATCTTTCCGATGTTGATTGCAGACTGAGCTTCTTTATATGACACCGCAAGGTCTTTGAGGGTGGGGGCTACCGTGCCTATTCCTATTTCAGTTTTGGAAAGAATCTCCGCATTTAATGTGTCGCGGATTTTCTCTGCCGTCTTTACAAAATCACGGGTTTCATAGTTTCCGGAAACCTCGCTTATAAGTGCAAGCTCACTTTCGCTTATGCTGACAACAAAGTCCCTTGATTTATCGGGGAACATATTTGCCACCACATCCACAGCCGCATTGTCAGGCTGATCAACCTGGCGGATGAGATATACGATGTGGGGAACGTCCAGAGGCATACGAAGCTCATTTGCCTTCATATAGATGTCTCCGGAGAGAATATTGTCAAGTATTATATTCTTGATGAATGTTGCACGGTCGTGCTTTTCATCATAATATTTCTTCGCATTGCCTATGGCAAGTGCCGCCATCACACAAAGACTTCTTGCATACTCATCCTCACCGGACACAAAGACCACATACTCAAATCTCGCACCGGGGGTTGCAACGGGCTTATATGTATCTCCGTCACGAACCATATAGGAGCCAATCATTTCCTCAAGGGAAGAAAGAGCACTTTCCCTTATCGTTCCCTTAAGTGACTGTTCCGTGCAGGCAACCACCTCACCCGAAACATTCATAACTCCGATTGTGCGATCTGTTGCCTCTTTCATCTGAAGTATAGTATTCTGAAGCATTCTCCAAGCCATATCTCAATCCATCCTTAACCAAAGCTTATATAAAACTTTTCCGCAAAGACTTGTCCTTTGCGTTTTTTCGGCAAAAGTGCATACTGTGCCGTATATATTCTATCAAATTATATGGGTAAAATCAATGAATTTTCTGTAAAATACTCTTGTAATTCTGTGCAATTTCATTCTTTGCCGCTTCCGCATCACAGGCAATTCTCTTCCCGAGCATCTCCACCGACGAAAACTTCTCCTCGTGCCTTAGAAATTTCACAAGCTCCACCTTCACGCATTTTCCGTAAAGGTCTCCCGAAAAACCGATGATATAAGTTTCTGCCCGAGGCTCTTCCTTCTCCGCCACAGTCGGTCTCACGCCGATATTTGTGACTCCTGTATAGACTTTTCCCTCTATTTTCACCACCGATGCATACACTCCGTATTTAGGTATGCAAAGCTTCAGAGAAAGACTCTGATTTATTGTGGGAAATCCGATTTTTCCACCAAGCTTTGCGCCGTGCATTACCTCCGATATTATGCAATGATAATGCCCGAGAAAGCGTGCGGCATTCTCCACATCACCAACGGCAATAAGCTCCCGTATGAGTGATGAACTTACCGTATCTCCGTCAAGCTCTACTTTGCTCACAATATCGCAACCTATATTCCGACTCTGACAAAGCCTGTGGAGAGTTTCGGCATCACCTGCGCCTCCCTTTCCGAAGCGAAAATCAAAGCCCGCTACCACGTGACCGCAAGAGAGTTCTCCCAGAAGGATTTCATCCACAAAACTCTCACAGGAAAGAGATGCATATTCTCTTGTGAATTCCTTCACCGTTATATCTGAGATTCCATAGAGGTCGCGGATTATTTCACAACGTTCTTCTGTTGTGTTTATGAGTCCCACAGCTTCATTTGAAAGAATCTCCGAGGGGTGAACAGAGTATGTGAGCACCGACGGTATCATAGAAAGCACTTTTGCTCTCTCCGTCGTCTTCCTGAGCAATTCGCCGTGACCTATATGCACCCCGTCAAAAAAGCCGAGGGCAACAACTTTTTTTGCCATATATTATACCTCAAAAAAACTCTTTATCGTTACAAGGTTTCCCTTTTCATCGCCCTTCGCAAGCATAAGAAACTCTCCCGATTCCGAATAGACACGGTAAGTTTTTTCTGCTTCTCCGTCAAAGGGAACAACTGCACCGTTGCGACATTTCTTTTCACCTTTTGCATCTATCTTTACGGCATCATATTCCGAGAACATAAAATCAACCGGAAGAAATGTAGCTTCATTTTCAATTTCTTCAAGAGTCTTTGCATTTTCAATTTCAAAAACTCCGGATTTTGTTCTGCGAAGTGCAGTCATCACAGCACCGCAGGAAAGCTTTTCGCCAATATCATAAATAAGAGTTCTTATATATGTACCCTTTGAACAGGAAACATCCATCTCATATTCATCATCGACTATATGACGGATATCTATTGAATCAATTCTTATTTCTCTTGCTTTTCTCTCTATTGTTTTTCCCTCTCTCGCAAGTTTATAAAGAGGAGTTCCGTCAACCTTTATGGCAGAAAACATGGGCGGAGTCTGTAAAATATCTCCCATAAAGCTATGTGCCGCAGAAAACACTTCTTCTTTTGTTGCCAACACAGGTCTTTCTTCAAGTACCTCGCCGGTTATATCCTGGGTATCGGTGACAATCCCGAGACGAAATCTCGCCGTGTATGCCTTTTCATCGCAGAGAGCAAACTCACAGGCACGGGTGGCACGTCCCACAAATATGGGAAGCACGCCCGTCGCCAGAGGGTCAAGGGTGCCGGAATGTCCTATTCTTCTTGTGCCGAGAATCCTTCTCATACGGGAAACAACATCATGGGAGGTCATTCCTTGAGGCTTGTCCACTATAATTATACCGTTCATTTTCATACCTTCCGAAACAAACTTTAAAAGCAGACTTTGCGGAACACCGAAATGGCGTTCCGCAAATATCTAAAATAATTCAAGCTCTTTAATCCGTGAAATTATAAGTGCTTCCGCCTCATCAAGAGAAACATCCATAGTGCAGCCTGCGGCACGGTCATGTCCGCCGCCGCCGAAATATGCACAGAATTCCGCAGAGTTCACTTTTTCATCCGAGCGAAGAGATACCTTTGCGGCACCGTCTTTTTCGTGGATATATACGCCGAGAGACACACCTCTCGGTGTTCTTGCAAGAGCAGAAAGACCATCAAGGTCATCCTGAGTTGCCTTCACGCGTCTTATGCTTTCATCCGAAAGCTTGATAATCGCAACGCTTCCGCCGAAGCAGATATTGATACTTCCGAGAAGCTCTGCTTCAAGTGCAATTCTTGCACGGGATTTTTCTATAAAGAACTCACGGTTGATTTTTTCAAAGTCCACTCCCTTTGCGATAAGCTCTGCAGCCTTTATATGACTCTCGGGCGTGGTATTTGAATGGAGAAATCTTCCCGTATCGGTGGAAATTGCAACATACAGCGAGGTGCAAAGCTTCTTTGAAAGCTTTACGCCAAGCACCTTTGCAATATCAAATATTATCTCGCCGCAGGAAGCAGACTCGGAAACCACACAAATTCTGCGTGCGTATTCCCTGTGAGTGATATGATGGTCAATCGCAAGGTCAACTCTGTCTGCATATTCATCGCTTTCCTTTGCGAAAAGCTTTTTGTCTGCACAGTCAACCGCCACTACGCAAGAAGGAACAAAGCCCTCCGGTGCAAGGTATGACTTCACATATCTGAGAAGCTTTTTTGTAAATTCGGGGTTTGCAAAAACATAGACAGTTTTACCCATAGCACGGAGTATTTCCGCAAGGGCGGCCGCACTTCCCACAGTATCTCCATCAGGACTTTTATGAGTGAGGATAAGCACATTGTCACGGGTTTTGAGAAACTCCGCAACGCCCTCAACATCAAGATGCTTTTTCTTTTCCTCGGTTTTTGAAACATTTTCGATAAGCTCCATTATATGAGTTCCCGAAACAATGGAATCATCTCCGATGAAGGTGAGGGTGGGGGTATGGCGCAAATGAAGCTTACCTGCTACTGCACGGCGAAGATAGCCTGCCGCAGAGGTGAGACCCTTGACGCAGTCACGGGTTTTCTTCTCATCTCCCAGCACACTTATATACACCTTTGCACTACCGAGATCCGATGCGGTTTCTACTCTCACAATGCTGACAAGTCCGTCAACACGTGGGTCTTTAACCGTTCTGATAAGCTCGGAAAGTGCATTTCTGAGTTCGTCGTTCACACGACCCATTCTCACATTTCCCATACTTTATTATTCCTTTACTTCTACCATAGCGTACGCCTCTACAACGTCGCCTTCCTTGATATCATTGAAGTTTTCAATGCTGAGACCGCATTCGTAGCCTGAGTCAACTTCCTTTGCATCATCCTTGAATCTCTTGAGGGAAGCAAGGAGACCGTCATATACCACAATGCCGTCACGGACAACACGGACAGATGCATTTCTTGTGATCTTACCGTCTGTAACACGGCAACCTGCGATTGTTCCGACCTTCGATACTTTGAAGGTCTGGCGGATTTCGGCGTGGCCGAGAACCTCCTCGCGGAAGGTGGGGGCAAGAAGTCCCTTCATAGCTGCCTCGATTTCCTCAATGCAGTCATAAATTATGCGATATGTGCGGATATCCGTTCCTGAAGCCGCCGCACTGTCACGGGCACCTGCATCGGGACGGACGTTAAATCCGACAACGATAGCATTCGATGCCGATGCAAGAAGAATATCGGACTCGTTGATTCCACCGACACCTGCGTGGATAACACGGACACGAACCTCATCGTTTGAAAGCTTTTCAAGAGATGCTTTAACTGCTTCTGCAGAACCCTTAACGTCTGCCTTGACGATGATGGGAAGCTCTTTGATTTCGCCCTGCTGAATCTGATCGAAGAGGTCTTCAAGAGATACCTTGCGGCTCTGTGATTTATTAAGCTCGTCTTTTTCTGTTTGCTTGCGCTGTTCAACAAGCTCTCTTGCCATACGTTCATCTTCAACTGCATAGAAGATGTCGCCTGCATTGGGAACTTCGGAAAGACCGATAATCTCAACCGGAACGGAAGGACCTGCAGTCTTTATCTTTCTGCCCTTATCATCGGTCATTGCACGGATACGTCCGACGCTTGTTCCTGCGATAACAACATCACCTGCGTTGAGTGTTCCGTTTGAAACGAGAAGGGTTGCAACAGGACCACGACCGCGGTCAAGCTTTGCTTCAACGACAGTACCCTTTGCGGCACGGTCGGGATTTGCCTTAAGCTCAAGCATATCGGCGGTGAGGATAACCATTTCGAGAAGGTCATCAATACCCTGACCGAGCTTTGCGGAAATAGGACATACGATTGTGCTTCCGCCCCACTCTTCGGCAACAAGCTCATACTCGGTGAGCTGCTGTTTGATTCTGTCGGGGTTTGCACCTTCTGCATCCATCTTATTTATAGCTACAACAATCGGAACATCTGCAGCCTTTGCGTGGTTTATGGCCTCAACTGTCTGAGGCATAATACCGTCGTCTGCCGCAACAACAAGGATTGCAACGTCGGTTATCTGAGCACCGCGGGCACGCATTGATGTGAATGCTTCGTGTCCCGGTGTGTCGAGGAAGGTAATCTTTCTTCCGTTGATATCAACTCTGTAAGCACCGATGTGCTGTGTGATACCGCCGGCTTCACCTGAAACAACATTTGTCTTTCTTACTGCATCGAGAAGTGAGGTCTTACCGTGGTCAACGTGGCCCATAACAACAACGACGGGATCGCGGAGCTTTAAGTCTTCTGCCTTGTCCTCACTTTCGTCAATGAGCTTATCCTCAATTGTTACGATAACTTCCTTTTCAACCTTTGCACCCATTTCAAGTGCAACGATTGCAGCTGTATCGTAGTCGATAACATCG
Source organism: Oscillospiraceae bacterium (assembly GCA_017435965.1). Classification (GTDB taxonomy): domain Bacteria; phylum Bacillota; class Clostridia; order Oscillospirales; family JAAYXM01; genus SIG480. Next base: position 15,350 of record JAFSEA010000085.1, on the reverse strand, counting down.
GAAACAGATGCCATAACGCCAAGCTTTATAAGCTGCTTTACAACATCGGCACCGGTTCTCTTCATACGTGAAGCAAGCTCACCTACAGAGATTTCATCGGGAATCATAACGGTGACCTGAGGCTTCTTCTGAACCTGCTGTTCAAGCTTCTTCATCTTCTCCTGTTCTTCCTGACGGCGCTTGTTGCCGTAGTTCTGTTGCTTGCGATCAGGAGACTTCTTTATCTTCTGCTTCTGTACACCGATATCACGAACCTTATCGGGAACGAGATTATCAACACGGTCATCGTACTTGGAAAGGTCAACAGAACCGCCACGGGTGTCGATAACATAGGTCTGAACACCCTTCTTTGGCTTCATTTCTTCTTTTGGCTCTTCCTTCGGCTCTGCCTTTTTCTTCTCACCATTCTTAGGCTTATCGGCAGACTTTTTCTCTCCTGCAGGCTTCTTTTCATTTGCCTTTTTCTCTACTTTTGCCTCTTCCTTTTCTGCCGGAGCCTCTTCTTCCTTCTTGCCGCTATAAACTTCAGCCATAAGGCTTTCAAAGCTCTCGACCTGATTTCTCAAGGTAAGGACATCAAAAATTATATTGAGTTCTTCATCTGTAAGCGACTGCATATTGGATTTCGGGGCAGTTGCATACTTTTCAAGTATCTCGGTTATAACCTTTGCGGTTACCTCAAAATCTTTTGCCACATCGCGGACTCTGTATTTCTGTGCACTGCTCATACAGCACTCCACCTCCGTTTGAATTTCAAATTTACCGGGTTATTTCTTCTTTTTCTTCCTCGCCGCAGCTTTCTCCGCTTTTGAAATTATTTCATCGGAGAAAGCTTTTGCGGTTTCATTCTGCAAGGAAAGTTTTTTTACTATTGCCGCCGAAAAGCCTATATCGCACACCGCTACTGCGGCACAGGGACGTTTTCCCAATGCATTTCCAAGCTCCTCGCGACTCTCACGCACCTCTACATATGGAATATCCATGCTTTCCGAGATAAATGAAAATGTTTCTTTTGTACGTTCTGATGCATCACTTGCCATAATAAGCATCCGTGCTTTTTTGCTTTGGAGAGCAACTCTTGCAGATTCATCGCCTATCGCAAGCATTCCTGCACGTCTTGCAAGACCGAGAAGTCCGAGATAATTATTTTCCATCTTCTTCCTCCGATAGTCTTTTTTCAAGCATATCATACACCTCTGATGATATGGAGCATTCAAATGCCCTTTCAAGAGCTTTTGAGCGTCTTGCGCGTTTTAAGCATTCACTGCTTTTACAGATGTATGCGCCACGTCCTGACTTCTTTCCCACAAAATCAAGTTCCACATTGCCGTCCTTCGGTTTTACTGCACGGATGAGTTCCGTTTTGGGAAACATCTCACGACACCCGACACATTGACGCATCGGAATTTTCTTTTCTCTCACTTTGTATCACCTGACTTACATTCCACTACTTGCAGGCTTTATATCAATCTTGTAGCCGGTAAGCTTTGCAGCAAGGCGTGCATTCTGACCGTCCTTACCGATTGCGAGTGAGAGCTGGTCATCTTCAACAATGACACGACAGGTGCGCTCTTCTTCATTTGCATCTACAGAAATTACATTTGCCGGAGCAAGAGCTGCTGCAATATACTCGCCCACATTCTCGGAGTATTTTACTATGTCAATCTTCTCTCCGCGGATTTCTTCAACTATAGTTGCAACACGGTTACCTCTCGGACCAACACAAGCGCCGATAGGATCAACATTTTCATCGTTTGTGGATACAGCGATCTTTGTTCTTGAACCTGCTTCACGGGCTGTGCTCATAATCTCAACGGTACCGTCGCTGATTTCCGGAACTTCCATTTCAAAAAGTCTGCGGACAAGACCGGGATGAGTTCTTGAAATTATAATCTGCGGTCCTCTTTCACTTCTCTTTACTTCAACCACATAAATTTTTATGCGGTCACCTTCCTTGAGGACTTCACCCGGAATCTGCTCTTTTGCGGAAAGGTAAACTTCAGTCTTCTCTGAATTTCCCATAATCTCAATGGAAGCACCGCCGCCTCTGGGGTCGGTACGGGTAACAAGAGCTGTGAGAAGTTCATGTTCCTTTGAAGTGAACTCGCGGAAAACTACTCCGCGCTCAGCCTCACGGATGCCCTGAATAATAACCTGCTTTGCAGTCTGTGCCGCAATTCTTCCAAAGTCACGTGTTGAAACGTCTATATTTACCACATCACCGATTGATGCCTTCTTTGAAACCTTCTTGGCATCATCGAGTGCGATTTCCTCTGCCGGATTCTCAACCGCTTCAACAACATTTTTCTTAACATACATACGGAATTCTTTTTTCTCAACATCGGGCTCAACAAATACATTATCTACCATGCCCGCATTGTCACGCTTATATGCGGCGAGAAGTGCCTGACCGACCTTCTCAAGCATATAGTCACGTGGAATTCCCTTTTCTTTTTCGAGCTGTTCGATGGCAGCAAAAAATTCTGCGTTCATTTCAAAACTCCTCTTTTCTTATTTATATGTGTAATTTAAAATTCTACGCGAAGTCTTACCGTCGCGATTTCTTTCTTGTCAAAGGTTTCGGAGACTCCCTCAATCTCAATGGTGACATCTCCGTTATTGTATCCCGAAAGAATTCCTTCAAACTCCTTTTTACCATTGTGAAGAGCAAAGGTCTTAAGGGTTACCGCACTTCCCATATAAGCTTCAAAATCCGAAGGGCGATAAAGCCGTCTTTCGAGTCCTGCGCTTGAAACTTCAAATATATAAGATTCGGCAATGGGATCTTCACGGTCAAGAATTACATCAAAAGCACGGGAAAAACGCTCACAATCGTCTATCGACACACCATCCGCCTTGTCGATATACACACGGAGGTATCTCTCTCCGCCTTCCTTTACAAACTCCACATCCCATATAGACAGTCCCATTTCTTCTGCAACGGGAGTTGCAAGAGCTGTAATGATATCGCTGGTCTTGTTCAAAAAAACACCCCCTACATCAATTCGAGAGTGGACGATGTCGCCCACTCTCGATTCTTACTTACCTACTATATGGTTAGTATAGCATATATATACCAAAAATGCAAGTTTTTCTCAAAATTTTTTACAAAATTTGTTTCTTTCGCCTTTTTTGCTTTTTTAAGGTTCTGTTTTTGAGAAAAAACCGACTTGACATCCATCACAGCAGGTGCTAAAATTGTTAAGACTTTATTAAATGCGCATATTTTGCGCGGTAACACACGGAGGAACTTTTTTATGAAAATACGCATTATTACTTTACTTCTGGCACTCACACTTTGTCTTTCCCTTCTCTCAGGTTGCGGAACCGACAACAATTCAGAGTCAAACACAAACGAAGCAGCCGCCACCGAAAACTCAACTTCGGCTTCCGACAACCGGGATGATACGGTTCTCTTTATGACAGAAGACGGTAACTTCTGCTATCTTCCCGATCTTAACGGAAAAGAAGAAGCGAAAATACTTCTTCCCGCTTCCGAAACAACGGAACGTAGTCTTTTCACTCTTGACTGGGGTTATTATCCCACAGAAAACACCTTTGACAGTCCGCATTATTGGTACAGCGATGATGGCAAATACATATATTTCGTCACCGAAGGAAGCAGTACTTGCTCACCGTTATATGTAACCGATACAAAGGGAGAGAACACCTCTCTTATCTGCAATGATGTATGGCTCAATACCATAACACCCGTGAAAAACGGACTTGTCTTCCTTGTAAATACAGAAGATACAACCGGAGACACCCTCTACAGCTATTTTGACGGAAAAGCAACAAAACTTGCCGACGATGTTTCGCGCATCGGTGCAAATAAAAATTCAAATGGCATATACTTCCTCCGCAGAAACTCTGATATTGAGAGCAAACCCATGGCAATATTCCATATCCCCACAGACGGAAGCTCTGCTCCAAAGATGATCTGCGAAAACGTGCCGAATTACGTTAGCATACACTTCGGAACAACCCGCGACATCGTCATTTACCCCATTTCAAACAATAATGAAATGAACACTTATTCCGTGCTGATGTCGGAAAACGGAAGTGAACCCAAGGTTCTCGTTGATGATTGCGGCAATCTCATAACCGAAATTTATGATGATACCTTCTTCTATGAAAGATATACCGAAGATTATCATTGGTCCACAGGAGGAACTGCCGCTTATTTTGACGGTAGCAAAACCATAGATGTCACCAGAAGTACGTTCAATACCTCCGATGCCTCTCCTTATATAATTGATCCAAAAAACCATACATACTTCTTCTATAATGGTTCTGCCGAAAACCCTGAAAATACCGACAAAAATTTCAAGGTTTTCAGCACCATCTGCAAAGGCAAGTACATCGGAGATATACATACCTACGGTGAGTATCTGTTTGAAGGCAAATTCCTGAGCGATTCTGAATTTGTTTTCAAAAGCAAAGATGCCGATGACAATGACGTTCTCGAGTTCTTCAAAATCACTCCTGATACTCCCGCCACCGGCACAATTCTCGCAGATGACCCATTTGCACTCAAGCATGCCACAGGCGAAAATGCACTCTACTTTATGACAAACACTCTTGATGACGGAGAGTACGACACAGAACAGCCCGCAACACTTATGCGTTATAAAGACGGAAAATGCGACATCGTGACCGATGATGTATATTTAGACCTTACCCGCGTATATGAAGACGGCACGGTTCTCACCTTCAAAGGTGAGGAAAGAAATATCCTCCTTCAGTACAAGAACGGCGAAGAAACAAAGATAGGCGATAACATCTTCGCTTATCTCAGACTCGATGACGGAAGTCTTCTCTTTGTTTCCGACAAAGTTCTCTATCGCTATAAAGACGGCGAGCAAACACGCCTTGCAGAAAACGTCAGACGTTTCTATTCAAACGCAGGAGACTACGGAATTAAATAAATAATAAAACTGCAAACAGGAGATGCATTTATTGATATGCATCTCCTGTTTCCACTCTATTTATCTATCTTCCCGAACTGAAATCTATAAGGTCGCCGTCTACGCGCTCTGCTTTTTTTCCGGATGCGGCATATTCCTTTGCAAGCTCTATCGCTTTTTCCATCGGTGCATCCTCTACGACATATTTATGTTCAAGATTCTTCGCCGCTTCATCAATCTTCACGATTACATCCCACTTGCACATTGAATTTGACATCGGAAGTCCGTTCTCCTTGCAGAAAAGATTTACCGCACGAAGAGTTTTTTCGTCCCATTCATCATCGGGAGTTGCATAGAAATATCCGAGGCACGAAAGTCTTTCTTCAAGAGCCTTTACATTCTCTGTTTTTATCTTGCTGGCATCATACTTTGATTTGAGCGGAGTGAGGTAAGGAAGCTTATAAGGTGTGACCTTCATCTTGACCTCATAATCGGGAGTAATTCCCACGCCGTCATATCTTCCGCTCACGGGAAGCTTGAGTTCAAGCCCCGTGACAACTGCCTCGTCTCCGTCCTTTGTGACTATATGGCGCTGACCCATTCCTTTTCCGTGAGTCTGCTCACCTACAACAACTGCATAACCAAGGTCCTGAAGTGCACCTGTCATAATCTCGGATGCCGAAGCGGTATTACTGTTTACAAGAATGACAAACTTATTGAACTCCCAACCAAAACCCTCGGAGTAAAATGTATTTACCCTCAACGGCTTTGACTGCCACGTCATAAGATACGGAACTTCTTTTTCCGGAATAATGTTGTCCATAAGATTTATAAGACAATCGAGCTGTCCGCCGGGGTTATCCCGAAGGTCGAGGATGATTGTGTTTACTCCACTCTCCTCAAATCCGTCATAAGCTACCATAAAATCAATGAATGCATCTATACCGCTGAAATGGTCAAGCTTTATGTATCCGATTTCATCCGTCACGTTATAGGATGTGACTTCCGAAACGGTAATCTTTGCACGTTTAATGGTGAAATCAAGCTTTTCTTCGCCTCTGATAACCTTGATATTTACCGTAGTTCCTTCCTCTCCGCGGATAAGAGTTCCAAGCTCGGCAGGAAGGTATCCGGCAACAGAGTTTCCGTCAACCTCACAGATTTTATCTCCCGCAAGAATCCCCTCAGTCATTGCAGGACCTTTTGAAACCTGCTGTACAAGCGGATATCCATCATCTGATGTGGATATGACGATACCTATACCAACCATTGTATTCTCCAGCGAAAAGCTTGTCTCATACTCCTCGGGAGTCATATAATATGAATATCTGTCCTCACGACTGTAAATTCTGTTTACAAGCTCATAGAAAAGCTCGGGATCTTCCTCGAACATCTCTATAAGTGCCTCACGTACATAATCTGTTTCCTCATCGGCATAGAGCCCGTTTTCACGATATATTTTCACCGCTTCGTCAAGCTTTTCCCCGTAATCCACTTCCTCCGCAAAAGCAAAGCAGGAAAGCATCATACAGAGCGCCAAGAGAAGAGCCGTTATCTTAAAGCCTCTTTTCATTTTCTTATCCTCCGTATTTTCAGTTTGCAACGTCTGCCGCAGTTTCTCTTATATCCATAAAGAGAGCACTTTCACCTGCAACAGCGTTGTTTATCTCCATCGCATAATCTATCTTCATACTTCCGCCGGATTCGCTGAGCTGTTTGTTTATGCTCTTCGTGCTTACACCTACCGTCAAAGCACCGAATCCCATATCATAGTATGATATATGCTTCTGTCCCTCTTCAAAAATCATATGTGTCTGAAGCTCTCCGAAGCGCATCACCGTCACCTTGTCGTCCTCAATCTTAACGGTTGTTGTAGTATCGCCAAGACCTGTGAGTTCGCTCTCTTTATAGGAAACATAATAGCTTCCTCCCTTTTCATAAAAGCGACCGCTTGTTACAAGCTCGATGCTGTCGTTATCCGCATCTTCAAAATTCTGAAGACCTCGTATTGTTATTATAACGTCCTTTTTCATTTGAAACCACCTTATCTTTCCATAGGGGCAAGTGATACCTCTCCCGAAAGTCTTCCTCCCAGGAATTTTGATGCATTTGCAATAAAACCTTCCCTGTCATCAGACACAAAAAAGCTATATTTTCCTTTGCCCACTCTTTTTTCTGTATTTTCGCTTTCCTTTAAAAACTTTGCCGCCTCACGCCCCGGATTGATGAGCGCAACTTCATCACCCATAAATTTTGCTATTGCCCTTTCAATTATGGGATAATGTGTGCATCCCATAATAAGCGTATCTACACCTGATTTCTTTATCGGCGTGAGATACTCTTCCACCATTGTATAAAGCACAATATCATCAGGATCTGTTCTTCCGTTCTCTACAAGAGGAACAAATAGAGGACACGCCGCAGTTTGAATCTCCGAGCCCGGAAGTTTTTTGAGTATTTCCCTTTCATAAGAACGGCTCTTTATGGTGGCACTCGTTCCTATTATACCAATCTTTTCGTTGTTTGTCGCACGAATCGCCGCTTCCACGGCAGGTCTCACCACACCGATTATGGGTATGTCATATTCGTCCTGTATAAAGGGAAGAGACACAGAACTTGCAGTACCACAAGCCATAACAACGGCCTTTATATCAAAGCTTTTGAGAAAATCTATATCTTCACGGACATAACGCATAATCGTATCGGTACCACGGGTGCCATATGGAACTCTTGCGGTATCACCAAAATATACTATTTCTTCGTCCGGGAGAATTTTCATAATCTCGGAAACGGCGGTAAGTCCGCCCAGTCCCGAATCAAAAACGCCTATAGGGCGATTGTCCATTGCTCAGTCCTCCATTGCAAAGGCTATAATTCTGTCAAGAAGTTCAGAAAACTCCACTCCGCAAGCCGCAAATAACTTTGCATACATACTGATGCTTGTAAATCCGGGGATAGTATTTATCTCATTGAATATGATTTCCCCGTTTTCCTTGTTTATGAAAAAGTCAACTCTTGAGAGTCCCCGACAAGAAAGCGCAATATATATCTTTTTTGCAAAGTCCCTTATTTTTTCCGAAACCTCTTCCGGAATATCTGCGGGAATGGGAGTGACGGAAGTATTATCCACATACTTTGATTCATATGTGTAGAACTCCCGGGAAGGAATTACCTCTCCGCAGACGGAAACAACAGGTTCGGCGTTTCCGAGGACTGCAGTTTCGATTTCTCTCGCATTTATAAACTCTTCCACAAGCACTTTTCCGCCATAAGGAAGAGCTTCACTTATTGCCTTATGAAGCTTTTCCCTGTTTTCTGCTTTCGCAGTTCCCACGGAAGATCCTGTACCTGCAGGCTTTACAAAAACCGGATATGTAAGCTTTTTCTCTATTTCATCAATTATTGCGCCGTTTCTGAAATTTTCTTTTGTTGCAAGCACATATTCTGCCTGACGTACTCCGGTTGTGGCGGCAACAAGCTTTGTGATGGACTTATCCATGCAGATTGCACTTGAAGCACAGCCCGGTCCCACACAAGGGATTCCCGAAAGCTCACACGCACCTTGCACTCTGCCATCCTCACCGTTTTCGCCGTGAAGCACAGGGAAAACAACATCAACGGGAAGAAATTCTCCATCATCAAGGCAAACTATTCCGCGGCTTTCCCGGTTTACCGAGATTGTGCAAGGTCTTTTTGATGCTTCTTCCCACCTGTTTTTTTCTATCATATCAGGCTCTGTATCGGGAAGATAAAACCAGGCTCCGGATTTTGTGATGCCGACCTTTATGATATTGTATTTTTCTTTCTTAAGTCCACGGATAACGCTTGCCGCCGACATAAGAGAGATTTCATGTTCACTTGATGCCCCGCCAAAAAGCACCGCGAGATTAAGCTTTGACATTGTCCCAACTCCAATACGGTTAAATTTTCTTTTGTATATTATTTATATGTGGAAAAATAAAAGCATATGTTGTATAATCATAAATAATAAGGTAAGGTGATAAATGTGCAGATAGAACTTTCTTCAAAACAATTCAGAAGACTTTTAGATATGGTATATATAGGAAACTGGGTACTTAATTCCGCTCGTGGAAATGACCGCATTCCCGATTTTGACAAGGTGGAAAGCTACCTTTTTTCCCTATGCCCAAAATATGATATGAACACCCTTTGCGAAACTGTTGATGGTGAGACACTTCCCTCCCGTGCATTTTCCGAAGGCGGAATACACGAGGCGATAATGGACTATGAGGATGCAGTATTTTTTGAAATACTTGCAGAGGAGCTCGCCCACCGCGATATGACAGAAGAGGAAATCCCACCCGAAGAGCTTGTTTCCCGGAGAGAATCCTATATCCGTGAATTTGAAAATAACGGAATCACAAACGTGAGCGTTGATGCCGATTTATAATATGACATATCCGAAAATCGATATAAAGTGAAGTACACTTCCACCGAGAGCAAGAAAATGGAAAACGGAATGCATATATTTTTTCTTCTTTCTTTTCTCTTTTTTGCTTCTTTTTGAGTTTCTTTTCTTCTTTTTTAATATTATCGCTCATATTATTTTCTCCTTGTAGCCGTTTAATATAATACCACCTTTTAAAGGAAAATACAATGCAATTTTTGTAAACAAATTTTACCTTTACATAAAACAAAAAAACGTACCCTTTCCGTGTATTTTCGGAAAGGGTACTTGTGTTTATATTTACTTTTTAGAAGCTAAGTCTATGCCTATGCCTTTACGTCAAATTCCTTTTCAGCAGCAGTAAATGCCTTATCAAGAGCATCAAGCAGCTTATCTATCATCTCTTCCGAAAACGTAAGTGCAGGACAGTAAACAACGTTATCTCGATTGTTATATACGTTGTTACGGATAATTGCGCCCTCTTTTTCATAGCACCAAGCATTGACAAAAGCCCCTGCAGCACCTGGATTTTCAAACGGGACAAATTCGCCCTTCTTCGATGTCAACTCAATAGAGAACATCATTCCCATATGCTTATGTCTGAGGATGATCGGATGCTCTTTCTGAAGCTTGTCAAGCCCTGCAGCCATACGGTCACTAAGTGCCTTTGACTTCGCAATAAGATCGTTTTCTTGGATATAATCAATGGTTGCAATTGCAGCAGCACAAGCAACGTTATGCCCACCGAAGGTTGATCCGCTTCTGAACTCACTTGTTCCTGTGCGGAATCTGTCATAAATCTTTTGCTTCATCATAACAACACCCAAAGGAACATATCCGTTTGTTAATGCTTTTGACGTAGTGAGAAGATCGGGAGTTACCTTGTAGTTGTTTGCAACAAACCATTCGCCTGACTTACCGAAGCCGCACTGAATTTCATCAAAAATCAAAAGAATACCATACTTATCACACAAAGCGCGGATACCGTCCATATATTCCTGCGGAGCAATCGGATATCCCGAATTTGAGCCCGGAAGCGGGTCCATAATAAAGCCTGCTATTGTTTCGGGTCCCTCTTTTAATATGAGTTCTTCTGTATCCTTAAGGCACTGCATGCCGCAAGTACCATAGCACTTTGAGCAGTCACATTGGCAATGGTCGCAGTCACACGGCGGAGCTTCCAGCATATTTGAATCTGTCGGATATTTTTCATTAAACCACGGAAGTCCGCAAGCCGCAGTTACTGCAACAGTTGTGCCGTGATATGATCCGCGGCGATGGATGATTTTCGTGCGATTTTTAAATCCACTCTCAAGTTGGTAAGCCCAAGCGGCTTTAATTGCGGTTTCGTTTGCTTCAGAACCTGAATTTACATAAAAGAACGATGTGAGACCCTCGGGTGCAATCTCAGTAAGCTTCTTTGAAAGCGCAACCATCGGAATGCAGTAATGATCACCAAAATTCGGGAAGAAGTCAAGAATATCAAACTGAGCCTTAATCTTTTCAATAATCGCGGTGTTGTTATGTCCGCACATTGTCGTCAAAATAGAAGCAAAGCTATCAAGATATTTTTTACCTTCCACATCATATATGTAATTGCCTTCCGACTTAACATAAACCTTCGGATCACGTTCAAGGTCCGCATTTGACATATAGTGCGGACAAATGTGGTTTACTGCATAACTCTTTAATTCTTCAATCGTTTCCGGAATGAACGGCTTCATATTCTCCGGAATACAAGCTTGCATAGCCTGCGGAATTTTTGTGCCCATAATCATTTCTCCTAACTATATTTATTATTTTAACAATCCCATACGAGACTCAATATATGAAATGCTGTCGAGTACCCAACCAGAGAAGCAAGCAGCATGGTCTACATAAATCAAAAGAATATCGGGCTCATCGTCATACCAGAGTCCGCCTGCATATTTTCCGTCTTTATCCGCCACCTTAACCTGTGTCTCTACAACAAAGTCAATAAAGCTTACAGCAGCATCAATTCCTCTCTCATCACCCGTAAAGGAATAATACATGGCCGCTGCCTGAGCAGCCTTTCCACTTCCCCAATAGCTCCAAACATCCTCTGCACAAGTCCAAAGAAAATCGAGCCACTTGCCTACAGCATCAAGATACTTCTTGTCACCCGTAATTTGGTACATACGATTTGCAAGAATCATTGAGAAACCAACTTCCCAATAGCACTGTTTTGTCTTATGAATATCAATATAATTTCCATTATCTGTAATTATCTTACCTGCATCATCTGTTGAGAAATAATATTTCTCCGGATCTGTGTTCTGCTCCTGAACATCTAAACACCAATCCATACATTTCTGTGCCATTTCCAAATCATTAAAGTATATTGCCGTAACTCCTGCCCACGCTGTTGTCATTGCTCTGCTGTGATCCATTGAGTTTTCCAACGGGAAACCTCCGCATGGGCGCTGACAGGTCTTTAAAAAGTTATATATCGGAAATGATACATCAAAGCGGCCCAATCGATGTGCCCCCTGAATTGTCCAGCAATGTTTATAAATGTCGATGTTCGCATCGTCCGGACTCTGTGGCGGATTCATCGTCATTCCTTTTTCTTTAGCTGTGGGAACCAAAATCAAAGAACCGTCTTCACGAATTCTGTTATCCCTAATCCAATTCAACAAGCGATGTGCGGCTTCATTTTCTCCAACCAAGTTCCAGCTGTAAGCCTGCTTATGAAATGCATCACAGCGATAGCCATCCCATATATATCCGCCATCAGGCTGCAAGAAACCCATTTGAAACTTAACACCGTCCGCAATAGCCTTACGACCACGCTCGAACTTAACCTGTAATTCTGCTTTACTCCATTTTGAAGTATATTTTTCAGACATTATAATCCCTCCACTTTTATTTAATCCAACGCTTGGATTAAATGCATTATATCATATGCCAAAAAGGCAGTCAATACATCTAATTTATTATTATGACAAAAATAAATTGGACTTTTTTTGTTAAATAGTGTATAATTGAAGAAACAGAAAAAACACATTTATTCCAAGGAGTAAAATAAATGATACAGATACGCAATGTAAAGCAACAGGAATACAGCACATCTCAGCAAGAAATAAAATCAAATAACACCAAGCTCATATTCAACCTGATACGCGACCATATGCCAATCAGTCGCGTCGAATTGTCAAAACTATGCTCTCTTTCGGTTTCATCTGTTTCAAACCTTGTCGATGATTTATTAAAAAAGCAATGGATAATAGAAACAGAGCTCGTTGCCGCCTCACCGCGCGGACGTAAATCCATCTTGCTGGAAGTGAATAATAAATTCGGCTGCGTTGCCACGGTTGAACTTTTGGGTCGCTCCTTTATCTGCACAATTTATGATATTTGCTTAAAAAAGATTATTGGCACGCGAATCAGAAATACAGATTACGGAGCAAACGCAATCGCCGAGACCATTCGTGGTCTTTTGCGCTCCGCAAAACTTCCCCTCAACACTCTTATGGGTATTCACCTTATTTTTCCGGGTGTTGTTGATTCAGTTAGCGGAAGCCTCTTATTTTCCCAATTTTTTTCTGTCGAGGATTCTCTGGACCGGCATTTGGTAATAAGTCTGGCTCGTCAATTCCCACAGAACACTCATATAATGATAAGCACAAACGGCTCAATAATTGCCTTCCAATCCTTTCTTGCAAACAAGTGGGCAGCGCGCCTGCCCCTGTTGTCAATAAACATTGATGAAGCAATCTTTGCCGGCGTTGTTTTAAGCAGCAACGACAACAAAAAAAACTTTTGCTTTCCGGTTGAGATTGGACACTCTGTCGTTGACTATCACGGCAAGCTATGTCGATGCGGAAACCACGGTTGTGCAGAAACACTGCTCAATACACTATCACTCTTCCGAAACCTCAACGAAAAAGCAGGTATGGATCTTGAGTATTCCGAGCACTTTGGCTCGGACTGTAACGTCGAATCAATAAAAAAGATTGCACTTGCACTTGAAGCAGAAAATAAAAAAGTTATATCTGTTTTAGAAGAATATGCACATATATTATGCAGTGTTCTGCGAAGCACGGTGGATCTCCTGAGCATACGAAGCATCCGTATTGGCGGAGATATCGCTCTGTTGGGCGAAAAATTTCTGACCACGCTCAAAAATTGCTTCTCAACATACTTTCATCCACTCAACAACGCCGATCAAGTTCAAATAGAGCTATATGTCAGCGACTATGAGGACGTTCGTAAAGCTGCAACAATCATGTGTCTCGATGACATTTTCAGCAAATAAGAAACATTTGTTGCTATACATATAAAGCAGAGGAGAGCTTTAGTTAAAACTCTCCTCTGCTTTATACATTACTCTTCTTTTTTTCTCTCGTGTATGGTTATTGATATTATCGTTGCAATAAAAAGTGCAATGTGAGTGAACAGATTTCCGTAGGATACGGCGCATATGTCATATACTATCCACAATCCCGAATTTACTACAAACAACACTCTATAGTATTTCGAATTCTGCTGTGCGTAGCTAAACACAAAACAAAGTGCAGCAAGAAGCGCCAAAATGTCAAACCACGCGTTTATTCCGCCTATAAGGTTTACACCAACAAACGCAAGCGAATATATAACAAGAAGCCAGGCAGGAATCTTTTTTTCTTTTTTCTTCAAAATAAAGTTTATTATAAGTTCAACGCAAGCAACTGCACAGATAAGCGCACCTGTCATTGCCTCCGTTCCTGCAAACGCATAGCTTGCAGCTACAAGCAGATTTCCAACCAAGCTAAAGAACAAAATTATACTCATTTTTTTATTAAAAGGCTCAATTAAGCCAAGCACGGTTGCAGCGCCCGACAGCGCATATGAAATGTATTCCGCCATTAAATTTCATCCTCGCTTTTGAACAATCTATAATATGTTACCACACGAGGAAGAAAAAATCAACTGTATTATATACTCATTTGAAGAAGAATTTATATGCTCGTTTGAACAAGAAGAACTGCAGTTTACTCACTGCAGTTCTGCAGACTGTCGAAAAAGGGACTGTATTTTTCAACCGGTCAGAATATCAATATATCCAAGATTATTTTACCTCGCGGATAATTCCCATAGGAGTTTGCTGTGCGCTCTGACCAAGGGGGTTATCCTTCAGAACTCTCGGGAGGAATTCACGGTCAAGGCTTTCATCCGAAGCGCCGAGAATTTTACCTGTAAGATCATTTACATCGACGATAACCACACGGAATCCTATTCTTTCTGCAGTTTCTCTTGCTACCTTATCGGGATCCTCCGGGCCGAGAACAACGCATTTATTATAAGGCGGAAGAGTATAAGGAGTGGGACCGTCAATTGACTCCGCGCGATAACCTGCAACCTTATAGAACCATCCGCGACGACGGAAAAGCTTACCGATTGCACTTACGAATGCCGCAAAAAGCATACGGGGAGTGCCACACTCACGAAGAGCCATTTCCATTGTTTCCGGAATTCCGAGACCTATGCCATAAGGTGATTTATAAACGAACTTACAAAGAAATTTTGCAAGACGGCGCGGATGAATTTCCGAAAGCGGTACTGCTCTCTTCTGTGAACAAGCAACACATTTTTCGGATATAAAGAGAATATCCTCGCCCTCCATATGCTCCTTTGCATATTTTTCTGCAACATCGGGAATTTTATCTTCCGCTGTTACAACGTGTGTTTTTATGGGCAAGCGCATATATTCCTTACCATCAACATTTATAGTGGTACTCTTACCTTCATTTGCACAAAGCTCTGCCATTTTTAAAACCCCTTTGTTTTTTTCTATTTTTATATTATACAACAAAACTCCGAATAATCAAAGACCTTTTTTATTTATTTTTATAATTTTTCACAAGCAAAAGCGGAAAGTATTTAATCTTTCCGCTTCAGACTGTCGAAAAAGGTGCGAGACCACAAGCGAAGAAACATATGTAGGGAACGACAACCGGTCGTTCCGTCTCGGTTTTTTCGCAGAACCTAATTTCAAAAAGACGCATAGTTTTCACAAAAGTCCTTGAAACATC
>JAFSEA010000084.1 GCA_017435965.1 Oscillospiraceae bacterium | reverse complement strand
GTTGAATTAAATAATTTAGTTAATCATTCTGAAGAGGAATCAGGACTTGTAATACCACCTAAAGGTAAGTATTTCTTTGGTTCAGTTTTAGTTGGAGAAAGAGGGCAAATTGTAATTCCAAAAGAGGCAAGAGAAATGTTTGACTTTCAGCCGGGAGATGAGATCTTAGTTCTCGGAGATAAGGAAAAAGGTATAGCAATTCTTCCAAAAGGAAAGCAACAGGATTATATCAAACGAATTTTCGACCATATCGAAGAATGAAGTCAGGTGAAATTATATGAGCAAAATAGTTTTCTTTTGTATTCCTGCCCATGGACACACAAATCCGACCTTGGGAGTTGTTCGTGAGCTTGTTTCACGTGGGTATGAGGTTTGGTACTATTCATACAATATGATGCGTGAAAAAATAGAGTCGGCGGGGGCAAAATTTATTTCCTGCGATGATTATGATATGGAGGCAAAGCTCTGTGCCAAAGACTCTGCACGTATCGGAAAAGATATTGCTTTTTCCACAAAAATACTTGTGGATACAACTCTTTCTCTTGATGACAAGGTCTGCAGAGAAATGGCAGAGCTTAAGCCTGATTGCATAGTTGCGGATTCTATGGCATTGTGGGGAAAAGCAGTTGCAATGAAGCTCGGTATTCCTTTTGTTTCATCAACAACCACCTTTGCTTTCAATCGACATTCGGCAAAGATTATGAAGCAGGGCGTGGGAGATTTGTTCAGAATGCTTTTTGCAATTCCGAAGACAGCTAAAGAGATTAAAAGACTGCAGAATAAAGGATATCCCGTTAAAAGTGTTCTCGATATTATAGGCAATGACGAAAATGCCCATACCATTGTGTATACCTCTCCCGAATTTCAGCCTTGCTCGGAGACCTTCTCGGAAAAATTCGCATTTGTGGGGCCTTCCATTCGTCCTGCAACGGAACAGATTGAGAGAACAAGGGAAAAGCTTGTTTATATATCGATGGGAACGGTCAATAACGATATGATGCCGTTTTATAAGTCGTGTATATCTGCCCTTGAAAACACGGAATATCAGGTTATTATGTCTGTCGGCAGTCAGGTGAGTCTTGATGTTTTCGGAACTCTTCCCGAAAACATATCGGTTTGCTCTCATGTGGATCAGATAGCCGTTCTTGAAAAGGCGGATGTGTTTGTTTCACATTGCGGAATGAACAGCGTGAGCGAAAGCTTGTATTTTGAAGTGCCTCTTGTTATGCTCCCTCAGACCTCAGAGCAAAAAGGCGTTGCCGAAAGGGTTTTGCAGCTTGGCGCAGGACTCAAACCAAAAAAAGCAGACGGAACATCTGTTCTGAATGGAATAAATAAAATAATCTCTGACAGCTCATATAAGAAAAATGCCGCAAAAATTGCAGAAGGCTTCAAGGCTTCCTCCGGTGCAAAAGGTGCGGCAGATAAGATTATAAAAGTTTGCGGCGAGAAGGTGTAAAACCATGCTTGAAAAAATGAGTGACTTTTTTGAAAAAAGACTTGATGGGTATGATGAGCATATGCTGAGAAATATACAAT
This sequence comes from Oscillospiraceae bacterium, assembly GCA_017435965.1. Taxonomy (GTDB): domain Bacteria; phylum Bacillota; class Clostridia; order Oscillospirales; family JAAYXM01; genus SIG480. Next base: position 38,697 of record JAFSEA010000084.1, on the reverse strand, counting down.
CGGCAGAAGAGTTCTATCCGTTCACGGTAAGGCAGTTGCCTGTAACCGAAAACTGCTCTGTACTTGATTTGGGATGCGGAACCGGTCTGGAGCTTCAGGAATATTACCGCCTGAATCCGTCGGCAAGGATAACGGGGATTGATTTGTCAAAGGGGATGCTTACTTCTCTTAAAAAGAAATTTCCAGATAAAGACATTACCCTGATTTGCGGGTCATATTTTGATGTGGACTTTTCTGCATCATCATTTGACTGTGCAGTATCGGTGGAAAGTCTCCATCATTTTACCAAGGAAGAGAAAATTTCTTTATATATCAAATTGCATGAGGCATTAAAAGACGGTGGATATTTTATTCTCACAGACTATTTCGCATTATCGGACGAAGAAGAAAAAATGCATCGTGAAAACCTGATTTCTTTGAAGAAAGAACAGGGGATTTGTGATAATGAGCTTTACCACTACGACACACCTCTTACTGTAGAACACGAAACAGAAGCACTCTTAAAAGCCGGATTTTCCTCCGTAAAGGTACTGAAAAACTGGGGAGCAACATACACTATCAAAGCGGATAAGTGAGAGTGTGAGGGTATTACCTTGTGAAGCGAAGCGTCCTGAATGTGCCGCTGAGCAATACTTCGTTAGCGAAACGACTGCGTTGCCAAAGGCTGCTTAATGCTCCGTTAGGGATGCTTTTTTCCGGCACTAACGGTCAATTTCAATACGACCTAAAAGCGGTGCATTTTATTTTGAAAAAATTCAAAGTGAAATATCAACTTCGTTGATGTGAAATAATTTACTTTGTAAATTGTGAAATAGAAAACTTCGTTTTCTGTGAAATGAAATAAATCCTCACACGCCGTAAGGCGTATTTCACATTGCGAAGCAATATTTCACGTCCAAAGGACATTTCACAAATCCTGAAAGGATTTATTTCGTTGAAAAAGCCATCAATCTTGATATAAGATTGACGGCTTTTTCTGAAGATACCGCCTAATTTTGATACAAAAATCGGCAGGGGGGTGCATTTTGCTTGATTTTCGGGGGTGCTGGGTGCAAAATCGCTGTTTTTTGACCTAAGGGGGGTCAAATGCAAAAATCGAGTCATTTTTACACCTCATCCTTGTAGGGATCAAGGGGAGATTTGTACTTTTTCAGCATTTCCTCCTTGCATAAATGCAGTTCCTTTTCATTGATGATGCCACGGGAATGCATCATCTTGAACATAATGACAGCGTTCATATACTGGAACTGTCTTTCGGTCTCTTCGGGAGTCATCCCCGGCAATGGCTTTTGGATTTTCATAAATGCACCTCTTTCAAAATATTAGCCCTGCGGCTTGGTTTTATAAAGATGCTCAAAATTTCCGAAAAGTCAAGTCCTCCGAAAAACAAATTACCGCGCCTATTATAAGTAGATGCGGCAATTGATAAATTATTGTGAACGAGGAATATAGTGGTTGACCATATCGAAATGTTTGGTTATTTAATTATCCCTTTTCTTTTCAGTTCTTCCATAGTGCGTTGCCCTTGTTCATAATCTTCAGATATTTGCTGTTTTGTTCTGAAATCCGCTATGAAATGACTATTGACCTCAAGAAGTGGCAATCCAACAAAATCTACCGTGCAGGATTCATCGTAATTTGCTTTTGCAAAATCATTAATCATCAACCCTTGAGGTTTATAGTCTTTGGGTTTATCTATGTATAAAAGAAGACCGATGGGGAAACTTGAAATTTCTGTAAGACATAATAAATCTGTGTCTTTTGTGTGTAGAGCAGAGATGCCTTGAATGCGACGAATTGAGCTTTTGGTTAAGTAAATATATACAGAATACTTTTCGTGATTAAAACTTGTGGAATCTTTGTTTAATAGAAAGTCTCGCAACGATGGATCGCCCATACACTCGTGGTTAATATCGCAAAACATTGTCATAATTGCCTTGAATATTCTAAGTGGATAAAAATTTTCAAGTTTAAAAGAACACGATTTACTATTGGCGTCAAACTGCAATAGAAGGTTTCTCATTGTGTTTGTGAACTTAGTATATTCTGCCATATACCATGAACCCGTACAGTTATTACACTGTTGACATAAATAGTAATCACCACTGCCTTTTTGCTGTAGTTTGCCTTTTAGTTCATTAGGTTCCTTTGTTCCGGATAGGATTTTTATGAATTCTTGAAAACTATATTTTTTAACTGTAAAGGAATTGAATGCTTTTTCGGGCGGTACATGTTCAAAGGTCAACTTTGTTTCTTTGCCACACAGTTTGCATCGTCCGAATTTATATTTACTCGCCATAATGTAATATTACCATATAATTTAGTTTTTGTTCAATCGTTTTTCTTTTTCCGTCTACTGCATTTAGGACACCCGTGACCATTCAATAAAGACGCGGGGACCACATCCCATTTGTTTCCACAAACTAAACATTCTACTGAAATTTTTGTTTTGTTGTTAATATACTCACCAACAACTTTTATGTTTTGGTTAATTTCGGCTAATTCTTTTTTGAATTGCTCTGTGGTTTTTACACTCAATTTATTTTTTCTCTTTTTCGCACCATTTAGTGCTGAACAATGAGGGCATCCCTTGCCCGAAAGCAATGAATAACCTAATGGATTCCAATTATAGCCGCAGTTTTTGCAACGAACCTCTATGCGTTCAGTAACCTTAGTGTATTTGCCTATAATTTCGATTGTCGGATTGATTTGCTGCATCTCTATTTCAAAATCTTGATGGGTACAGGTTCGTGTTTTTGCGGCGGTAATTCTTCGGCATTCAGGACAGCCAATTCCATTTAATAGAGTGTACGGCCGAGCTTTCCATGTTGGATGATTACAAGTTTTGTCATTAACCATTATTGGAATATTTGCGCCTTTGTATTCCTCAAGGACGTCTATGTTGGGTTGTGTCTCGGCAAGCGCTTTAACAAAACTTTCGTGTGCATTATAATGACATGCGGCATAGGCTCTGTTTGCAATTTGAGCCCAATCCAAATTGCTTGAATTGATATTAACGCTTGACATTAAATCTGTTAAAAATCTAATTAAACGCTTGTATCCAGGCTCATTTAAAAAACCATCAAAAACATAACAATCAGATTCGTAAGGCGGTTTTTTCCCAGCAGGATATGTGTCATAAACTGTAACCAGTCGAATTCCTACTTCTTGACATTTCTTTCGTTTATCCAGATCCCGAGCACCAACTTTGTTTTTGTGGTAGAGCCAGGTACCTGGCTCTATTGCAAGTTTGTAATTAGGAACATATATATCTAGCTCTAATCCAATCGCAGAGGTGTTTCTAGATTCGACAGATTCTTCACCGATAGCATCTTGAAAAGATATTAGCATAAATTGCTCCATAAAGCTCGTGTGGGGTTTTGTGCAATTTTGGCATTGAGCACCATTGAGTAATCTGTTGGGCTTGCTTAACCATTCGTTTCCGCAAATGGCACACTTTACCTTTAAAGGCGTTGTTGCCGTTTTATACTCTCCTAAAATTTCAATATATGGATTATAGGCTTGCATTTCCGATACAAATCGTTGATGCGTTTTCTTTTGGTTGTTGGCACACGCTGGACACCCATGTCCTTGAATTAAAGAATTGGGTACGGCTTTCCAAACGTGATTGCATTTTAAACATTTAACTTCTATTTTAGTGAAACAATTTACATAAGTACCAATAACAAGAAGAGAGGGGTTAATAGTTTTCATTTCGTTAATAAACTCTTCGTGAGTTTTCCTTTTCATATTTCACCGCCCCTTAAAATTACATTTTCCATATTAGCATTTATTTTATATTAATTTTATCACAATTTTGTTACGAAATCAATGAATATAGAATTCATAACATGTTATGTTTTCGGTATTCGTTTACGGGAGCTTTACTCGTTTACGGCAGAACTGCTCGTTTACGGGAGCAAATCTCCATTGTCGAGCAGAGGGCGAAAATGCTGATTTGGGGTATTTTTCAATAATGCGGAAACCTTATATTCCCACTATAAATTTAGTACAAAGCCTTGTTTTTACAGCGCCTTATACAAATAAAAGTGCTGATAACAGGCGAAAAAGCACAAAAAAATTAAGGTTGATTCGTTTTGAATCAACCTTAATGAGTATTGGTCGAGGCGACAGGACTCGAACCTGCGGTCTCCTGGTCCCAAACCAGGCGCGATAGCCAAACTTCGCTACGCCTCGATGCAACTTAAATATTATAATATAAAAAAGCTCTGATGTCAAATAAAATCAGAGCTTTTTAGCAATTATTTTTTATTTCTGCTTCGCATTATGCGGAAATAGAGGAATATTCCAACGAGGGGGAAGAGCATTCCCATAAGCATTCCGAGTCTCATTCCGAATTGTTCGGGAAACATTCCGAAGCTTTTTGCGAGATTTGATGTAAAGGGTATTGTGCTTACAGTATCTGTAGTTATTCCGATGAGCTGTGGCACAATTGATGCACCGAGGTCGCCGCCTGCCGCCATCATGGCATAGATAAAAACTCCGCCTTTTGGGAATCTGTCGGAAGCCACAACGAGGCAACCGGGCCACATTACGGATACACAGAAGCCTGTGAAGGCACAGGCAAAAAGTCCGACTATGGGAATGCTTGAGACTGCGGCTGTTAAATAGCATACTGTTGCACCTATCGCACCGAGAAAGAGAACACGTCCGATGTTTTTTCCTATCTTTGCATAGAGCGAACGACCGAGACCGAGCATTGCGGCAAAGAGTGCCATTCCAAAGATATCTCCCCATATTTTGGGAATTCCGAAAGCAAGCTCAATATACCCTGAGCCCCATTGCGCCATGGTACATTCTGCGGCACCGCCGAGAAAGATTGCAAAAAAGCAGAGCCACAGAGAACTGCTTGAAAAAAGCTCTCTTACGGAAGCGCCTTTTTCACCGGATGAGCTTATGTTGGGGATTTCAGCACCGAAGAAGAGAATTGCGGAGATGGTGGGGATGATCATAAACAAAAGTGCAAGGGGTTGCCAGTTCTCGTTTCCGAAGGAGAAAAGAAAGACCGTTGCAACGATGATAACAAAAACAACGCCCCAGGCGTAGACGGAATGAAGCTTTGACATTTCACGGTCGGGGTCCTTTGCCGGAAGTGCGGCGATGATAGGACTCAAAAGCACCTCGCTGAGCCCTGCGGAAGCTGAAAAAACAATTGTTCCGAGAAGAAGCCCAATATAAACGGAATCGGGGAACAAATACGGCCACAATGCGTAAATTCCAAGACCCAGAACTGTGAGCAAGGGCATAACCTTTACAGTTTTTGATATATTGAATTTATGGGAAAAGAAAGAAAAAATAAGGTCGATGCCAAGCTGGGTGCAGAAATTTATTAGCACAAGAAGACCTAAAAGTGAATATGATATATCGTAAAGTGAATGAAAGCTCAGAAAGAGAAGTGGGGAAAGGTTTCCCACAATGGACATTGATGCACTTGAAGTATAGCAAGCATATCTTAACCTTTTGTGATTGGAAATCATAATAAAACCTCGAATAAAGAGCCGACGAATTTTCGTCGGCTCTTTTACAATTCATCGTCAGATTATTTTACAAGCTTCTTTGCTGTTTCGACAACGTTTTCAACTGTGAAGCCGAACTTCGGGAAGAGTTTTGAATACGGAGCAGAAGCACCGAAGCCTTCCATGCAGATCTTTGCGCCGTCAAGACCAACATAACGGTCAAGACCGAAGCCGCAACCTGCTTCAACAAATACTCTTGCGCGGATATTCTTCGGGAGAACACTCTCACGGTATGCTTCATCCTGCATCTCGAAGAGAGCAACAGAGGGCATTGAAACAACTCTTGCCGCGATACCTGCAGCTGCAAGCTCATCATAAGCCTTGTAGCAAAGCTCAACCTCTGAGCCTGATGCAATGAGGATAACCTTTGCATCTGCGCTGTCACGGAGGATATATGCACCCTTGAGTGCACCCTTGCCTGTCTCCTCATAGTAGGGGAGGTTCTGGCGTGTGAGGGCGATACCAACAGGATGCTTGCCGTTGGTAACTGAATAGTACCATGCAGCAGCAGTCTCGTGACCGTCTGCCGGACGGAAGTCAACAAAGCCGGGGATTGAACGCATAGCAGCAAGCTGCTCGATGGGCTGATGTGTCGGGCCGTCTTCACCAACGCCGATACTGTCGTGGGAGAATACATATGTAACAGGAAGCTCCATAAGAGCAGAAAGACGCATTGCCGGCTTTACATAGTCGGAGAATACGAAGAATGTTGCAACAAAGGGATGGATGCCGCCGTATGCACACATTGCGTTTGCAATAGCACCCATAGCATGTTCACGAACACCGAAGTGGATATTTCTGCCTGCGTAATCGTTCTTGGAGAAGTCTCCGCCTTCCTTGATGTTTGTCTTGTTGGAAGGTGCAAGGTCAGCAGAACCACCGAAGAGGTTCGGCATAATCTTTGCAAGACGGTTAATCATTGTGCCGGAGGTGTTACGTGTTGCATCAGCTTTGTTTTCAAAGCCCCAGAACTCGTCGGAATCAAGAGCCGCCATATCAAGCTCACCTGACATGATGCTGTTGTATGCCTTTGCAAGCTCGGGATACTTTGCAGCATAGTCTGCAAAGAGCTTGTTCCACTCGTCTTCATACTTGTTGAGGTTTGCAACAACTTCATTCATATGAGCATAAACTTCGTCTGCTACATAGAATTCATCAGCCGGCATCTCGAGGTTTTCCTTGAGCTTTGCAAGCTTCTCTGCACCAAGAGCCTCACCGTGGACCTGACTTGTTCCTGCATTGGGAGCACCGAAACCAATTTCGGTTGTAATCTTGATAAGTGTGGGCTTTGCGGTCTCTGCCTTTGCTTCATCGATAGCTGCAGCGATAACATCAATGTCGTTGCCGTCTGCAACGGAGAGAGTCTGCCAACCGTAAGCTTCAAAGCGAGCACAAACGTCTTCTGTGAATGCGATATCTGTGCTTCCTTCGATTGTGATGGAGTTTGAATCGTAAAGAACGATGAGCTTGCCGAGACCTAAAGTACCTGCAAGAGAAGCAGCTTCCGATGCGATACCTTCCATAAGGCAACCGTCACCGCAGAGAACGTATGTATAATGGTCAACTATGTCCATACCGTCACGGTTGAACTGTGATGCAAGGTGACGTTCTGCCATTGCAAAACCAACACCGTTTGCAATACCCTGACCGAGAGGACCTGTTGTGATTTCAACGCCTGCAACCTCACGGTATTCGGGATGTCCGGGAGTTTTGCTTCCGTCCTGACGGAAGTTCTTAAGGTCGTCAAGTGTGAGACCATAGCCAAACATATGGAAGAGGGAATAGAGCATAGCGGAGCCGTGGCCTGAAGAAAGGATAAAGCGGTCACGGTTGTTCCACTTGAGATTCTTCGGGCTGTGCTTCATCTTTTCTGCCCAGAGAGCATATGCCATAGGCATAGCACCGAGAGCGATACCCGGATGACCGGATTTTGCCTTGTCGATAGCTTCAGCGGCAAGGACACGCATTGTATCAATAGTTGCTTGTTGTACTGTCTTCATTATTTCACCTCATAAAAAGTCATATTGATAATATTTTATCACAAATGCAAGTGAGTTACAAGACTTATTTCGATGAATTATGAAAATGGTAAGGATATTTTTTGTTGTTATCGTGAAATATCTGTGTTATAATGATTAAGCTTTAAAAATGATTACAAAACCTTGAGACACAGAAAGGAATTGAAATACGTTATGGATAAGCTCGTACAGAGAATAAATGAACTTGCAAAAAAATCAAGAGAAGAAGGACTTTCGGAAGCTGAAAAGAACGAGCAGGCAGAGCTTCGCAAAGAGTATATTCAGAAATTCCGTCAGGGAATGGAAAACACCTTGAGCAACGTCTACATAATGGATGAAAAGGGAAATAAGAAGAAAGTTGAAAAGAAAAAGAAGTAAATAAAAAATACTGCGGAACATTTTCGCAGTATTTTTTGAAAAAGAAAAGAACTGTCCGTTTTATAACCCACTTGAGATGGTATAATCAAGTCAGAAGTTAAGGCTTGAGCTTACCGCAAAGCGGTAAAGAGAAAGGACAGTTGAAATGATAGAAGTATTGATTTGTTTCGTAGTACCCCTTCTTTTTTGCAGAAAGGCATAAGAGAAAACGAGTCGCAAGTGAAAAACTTGCGGCTCGTTTTTATGGTCTGAATTAAAGCTTGAAATCTTCTGCGGTGAGATTGAGACCGAGAAGCTTGACAGCGTTTTTCCAGCAAACCTTGTCGTATACTTCCTGGGTTATTTCACCATTCTCCAAAAGCTCATCAAGATACTCGGAGTGCATCATGTTGTTGCTCGGTGAGCACCAGTCCTGACCGAAATAGAGTCTGTCCTGGAACTCGTTGAGGAACTGAATTCCGAACTCACGGTCACGAGAGATTGCGATATATCCGCTTCCTGCGGAAAGGTCACCGTGGAGATTGGGATACTTTCTCATAAGCTCAACAACACGACCGCCGGGAACAACAGGCTTTCCGGAAGGATAGCCTGTGTGCATATCATCACCGGATATCTCAATCCAAAAATCTCCGGAATGACCGAGGAAGGTGATATCCTTCCACTTGCGAAGTGCGTTCTCAAGACCGGAGAGGTTTTCGTCGTCACGGATACCATAGTCACCGAGCTCCTTGTGTGTCATATGGAAAATAAGGGGGAGCTTATATTTGTTTACATACATAAGCATATTGTCCATAAGGGGATCGTAGAAAGTCATATTCTCGCACATCTCACCGACACCCTTTGCACCCATTTCGAGATAATATTCGATAAGGGGAGAATAATCAGCCTCGGGGTTTTTGTAGAAACTGTGGGGGCAGAGGTTCATAAAGAAGCAGAACTTATCGGGGTACTGCCTGCAGATTTCCGCAACCTCTTCAACTGTCTGAACTTCTCCGATGTCATTTGATTCATAATGTACCTCGGGGAGGATTACGCCACGGGCAACATTCTTTCTCTCGAAAACTTCAAGCATCTGGTCGGGAAGGAGATAGAAGCTTCCGTCCTTGCGGGGGAAACCGAGCTCGGGATATACGTGACAGTGAATGTCAAACTTTTTCATTTTCATAATGTTATACCTCCCTGCTTCTTCTGCTCTGCTACTGTCTTGAATCCGAGAAGCTTTGCAGCATTGTCCCAACAGAACTTATCATATACAGTCTGAGAAATTGCACCCTCGCCAAGGAGCTGGTCAACGTATTTTGAAAGAGTCATATCTTCCTTCGGAACGAGGCGGCAGAAGTCCATACCAAACATAAGCTGATCCTGGAACTTCTCCATAAACTTTGCTGTAAACTTCGGGTCACGCATCATTGCATTGAGACCGCTACCTGCAGAAACATCGCCGTAAAGGTGAGGATAAGTCTCAAGAAGTCTCACAACGGGGCCGCCATCTTCAACAGGACCTGTGGGATAGCCACGATACTGATTGTCGCCGGAAATTCTGCTCCAGAACTCTGCGGAATGTCCGAAGAACTTGATATCGGGATATTTATCAAGAGCACGCTCAAGTCCCGAGAGATTATAATCATCGTAAATTCCGTAGACATAATAGGGAGTGGGGGAAATGTGAAGTGTCATCGGGAGCTTATATTTGTTTATGTAGAAAAGCATATTGTCCATAAGGGGATGCTCCCAGGGAAGGTTTGCACACATCTCACCGACACCACGAGCACCACGCTCAAGATGATATTCAATAAGACGTGAAAAATCTGCCTTGGGGTTGTTGTACATCATTCTGGGGTCAAGATTCATAAAATATATGAACTTGTCCGGATACTTTTCACAGGTTTCCTTTATCTCCTTTGTTTTCTGGACATAAGGAACTATTTCATAATGGATAAGCGGAAGAAGAAGTCCGGCGGTTACATCGTGATCCTCAAACATCTGGAGCTGCTGCTCAACAGAGAGAAAATACGGATCGCCGAGCTTGCCGCCATTTGCTATGTAGCCATGGCTTGGAAAGGCATGGCAATGGACGTCAAATTTCATATTTATCACCCTTTCGATTCGTTACTTGAAGTATACTGCAATTTGCGTGTAAATGCAAGAGAAAAGAGAAAAAATTCCACTTCATAACTTGAATTAAATCCCCGGCGGTGATATACTATTACTTATTGAAATTAAAGTATATCGAAAGGAGACATTTAATATGTCTTACGCCACAACCATCGCAAAAGAATTCTCTGTTCGTGAGGATTATGTGGAGAACATTATAGTTCTTCTTGATGAGGGAAACACAATCCCGTTTATAGCCCGTTACCGCAAAGAGCAACACGGCACTATGGATGATCAGCTTATCCGTCAGATTGCAGATAAGCTTGAATATCTCCGCAACCTCGATGCAAGACGTGAAGAGGTAAGAGGTCTTATTGAGGCACAGGGCAACCTCACCGAGGAAATCGGTGCAGCTCTTGATGCTGCAGTAACTCTTGCGGAAATTGACGATATTTACCGTCCCTTCCGTCCGAAGAGAAAGACAAGAGCATCTGTTGCACGTGAAAAGGGTCTTGAGCCTCTTTCTCAGGCAATCCTTGAAAAGCAGAATACAAATGAGCTTCCCGAGGAGCTTGCCGCGGAATTTGTTGATGCAGAAAAGGGTGTTGAAACAGTTGAGGATGCAATCGCAGGGGCACAAGATATAATCGCCGAGGATGTTTCCGACAATGCTGAGGTGAGAAAGAGAGTCAGAAACCTCGTGCGTATGCACGGTATCGTCACTTCTTCCGCAACAAACGAGGAGGAAGACGGAGTTTATGCAACTTATTATAATTTCACACAGCCTGTGGGCAAGCTTGTAGGGCACCGTGTGCTTGCTCTCAACCGTGGTGAGAAAGAAGGTTTTCTGAAGGTCAATGTTGAGACAGACCCCCTTCGTCCTCTTAATTCTATCCGTTCTTTGTATGTAGAGGGAACATCACCATGTGCCACGGTTGTTCAGGCGGCTTGTGAGGATGCATACACACGTCTTATCTATCCGTCGATCGAGAGAGAAATCCGTGCAGAGCTTACGGAAGCCGCATCGGAAGATGCAATCAAGCTCTTTGGCGTAAACCTTCGTCAGCTTCTTATGGCACCGCCGGTAAAAGGGAAAATTGCAATAGGTCTTGACCCCGGTTACAGAACAGGCTGTAAGCTTGCGGTAGTTGACCGCACCGGTAAAGTTCTTGACACCTCCGTTATCTATATCACTCACGGTGAGGCACAGGAGAAACGCTCTGCCGAGACTCTTAAAGAGAAGATTTCACGTTGGGGTGTAGAGGTTATAGCTATCGGTAACGGTACTGCTTCAAAGGAAACGGAGATGTTCTGCGCAAAAACGCTCCGTGAAATCCCCGAAAAGGTATCATATATGGTTGTTTCCGAGGCAGGTGCTTCGGTATATTCCGCATCAAAGCTTGCATCAGAGGAAATGCCCGATTTTGACCTTACACTTCGTTCTGCAGTTTCAATTGCAAGAAGACTTCAGGATCCCCTTGCAGAGCTTGTAAAGATAGAGCCGAAGGCAATCGGAGTAGGTCAGTATCAGCACGATATGCCTCAAAAGAGACTTGAAGGTGCTCTTGACGGCGTTGTTGAGGATTGTGTAAACAGTGTAGGCGTTGACCTTAACACCGCATCTGCCGCACTTTTAAGTCATATTTCAGGTCTTACTTCCGCAGTTTGCAAGAACATAGTAACATATCGTGAAGAAAACGGAAGCTTCACTTCCCGTTCGGAGCTTAAAAAAGTTCCGAAGCTCGGTGCAAAGGCATTTGAGCAGAGTGCAGGATTTCTCCGTGTTCCGGGAAGTAAGAATCCTCTCGACAACACAAGTGTTCACCCCGAGTCCTACAAGGCGGCAAAGGAGCTTATCGACCATTTCGGCATAGATGCAAAGAACCTTGCAAAGGAAGGTGCAACCCTCTTTGACAAGGCAAATGCAGAGGGGCTTGATTCTCTTGCAGAAAAGCTTAGTATCGGTGTTCCCACCCTTATTGACATTCTTCAGGAGCTTAGAAAACCCGGACGTGACCCCCGTGATGAGCTTCCGCCGGCACTCCTTCGTGAAGATGTTCTCGATATGAAGGACTTAAAGGAAGGAATGACCTTGCAGGGAACAGTCAGAAACGTTATTGACTTTGGTGCATTTGTTGATATCGGTGTCCATCAGGACGGACTTGTTCACATTTCGCAGATAAGTGACAAGTTCATAAAGCATCCGTCGGAGGCTTTGAAGGTGGGCGATATCGTTAAGGTAAAGGTTCTGGGCGTTGATATAAACAAAAAGCGCATAAGCCTTACAATGAAAGGTGTGTAAGTGATGTTTACACGTACCTATGAGCCGAGATACGGCGACAATAAGGGTGACGGAACTCTTAAAATATCGAGCCTTCTTGATATGGTGCAGGATGCCGCTATCCGCCATTCCGATGAATGTGGTTATGGCTTTGATGTTTTGAATACGCTTAATTTTGCCTGGCTTGTACATGGAATAAAGGCACATTTTGAAAAGGGAATAAGTCCCATCGATGCAATTACGGTTACTACGGGAGTTAAGAATATGCGTGGGCTTACCTCTGAGAGATGCTGCGAGCTTTCTCAGAATGGCAGGGTGATAGGTAAAACCATAGCAAACTGGTTTCTCTTTGATACTGCGGCGGAAAAGCCTTGCAAAATCCCCGAAGAAATTCTTTCTGCATATCCAATATGGGAGCTACGGGATGACTTTTTCTCCTATAAAAAACCGAAGCTTTATGAAGATGCAGAGTTGTTTGACTCTGTAAGGGTTTCAAATAAGGAGATTGACACAAATCTTCATCTTAATAATTGCAAAAGTGCGGAGCTTCTTATGGATGCGTTGCCCTTTGAGTTTTCTTTTACCGATATGTCAATTCTTTATAAGAAAGCGGCATATCTCGGTGATGAACTTCGTCTTTGCCGGAAGAAAATTGAAAACGGATATTATGCACATCTTGCGACAGGTGATGGAGAAATCTGCGTTGCAGCAACATTTGAAGAATAAAAAAGGTCCCGAAAATGAATGGAAAATTCATTTTCGGGCTCTTTTTGCATATATACGATTACTTTTTTATTTTGCGAGTGGTTATTTTGAGTGCGAAAACGCTTAAGAAGTAAAATGCAATGATGAAGAGGATAAAGTACAGCCAACATTCGGATGCCGCGTGGTCAACAAACAGTTCTGTGTCCGGTTCCGTAAAAGAGGGAAGTGAACAGATGTCTCCTATTTTTCCGAATGCCGCCATTCCCCACTTGCTTATAGTAAAATCGGCGATGTTTGCAGCTCCGCCTTCAAGAATGAACAAGACTCCTGCGAGAACAAGCTGGATGAGAAGAAGCAGAGGCATAAGTGTCATCGCGACAATGGGAGTGGGAACTGCGGATGAAAGGACAAAAGCCATAGCATCGGAAGCATACATAACGAGGAAGATAGTTATGAGATATTCCAAGGGCTCGCCTTCCAACTTGTCGCTCAAAGTTAAATAAAAAATAGCAAAGACAACAATACTTTGGATTATGCAAAGGAAAAACTGATAGATAAAGTGTGCCGCCATATAAGACGAAGCACGAAGTGATTTATCAAGTTCGTCTTTCACGATATCATTTTTTTCTCGGCACACAAGCTGGATTGAATTGAATATTCCTATCCAGATACATACGCAGATCATAGCAAACATTCCTGATTTTGTGTTTTCATATGTTTCAAACATTTTATCTGCGGTGACATACATAACGAGAAGTGTTATGAGGATGCCGATGATGATTGAGATGAAGCTTTCTCTTTTTTGAGTCCTGAAGAACTTTCTTGTGTATATTTTGATTTGAAGTAACGCCAGATCATTATTGTTGCTATTCATAGCTGTTCATCCTCCTGAATTTATCAACGAATTCATCAGCCCGACCTTCGCCGTTTTCGGAAACGGGATTTATGAGTTTTGTTATGTCCTTGAGAGATTCAACTTCAAAGAATTCAAGTGCCTCTTTGACAGTACCGCAGAAAGCAAGTCGTCCGATGCCATCACGATTGCTCTTTGCAAGAATAATTATTTTCGTATAAATGGATTCGGGGTTAGGGTATGATGCATAGTTATGGGAAATAAGCATAACCATTTTTCCATTATCGGAGAGTGCTTTGAGGTTGGTCATAAGCTCCATGCCGCTTTTGGGGTCAAGACCGGAATCAGGCTCGTCGAGGAAGAAAATATCTGAATCGGTTACGACCTCATTTGCAATTGCAGCTCTGCGCTGCTCACCACCTGAAAGCTTTTTGATCTCCATTTTTGCCTTTCCTGCAAGTCCGAGGGATTCGAGGGTGTCCATAATGAACTTTTTGCGTTGTTTTGCATTCATTTTCTTTTTACATCTGAGGATGCAAGTGTCTGTGACAACGTCTATGAGTTTTTCTTCCTTACGGATGGGGAGTGTTTGCGGAACATAGGCAATGGCAGAAGTGAGATCAGAATTTCCGGAGGCTTCTTTTCCGCCGATTGTAATTTTTCCGACAATGTCATATTTTCCGAGAATGGAATTCATAAAGGTAGATTTACCGGCACCACTACCGCCTATTATCAAAGCAAAATCGCCTTTATCGATATTGAGATTAACATCTTTCAAAAGAACTTTTTTATGCATCTTGTCCATAACATGAGTCTCAGCGAGTCTTACGTTCATGCCGGGTTCAGTTACAAGGCAGACGTTATAGAGAAATTCTCCGCTTTCATAGTAGAAAAAGTTATTGTCGATGCGGAAAACACCTTTGTTTTTTATTGTAAATTCAGACGTTGGGCAGTTGTTATGAAAAACATTGTTTCTTTTTGTGGAAGCAGCAACCGTGCAACTTGAAGGATTTATCTTGGCAATGGCGTTTTGAACAGAAAATGTTTTTTGATCAAAGGCAACGAGATTTTTATTGGATATTCCAATTGGCAGAGTTGCTGTTTTTGGTTTTTCTCTGCGCCATTTCGAACGCTTATCATAGGTTAATGAAAAAACTATGGTAACAGCTTCGGGATGTGAGGTTTTGCTGTCTGCACAGTCAATTCGCAGAATGTCTCCATCCTTGAGTTGTATCGGTGAAGTGCAGGGATTTCTATCATGTTTGTATAATGTTCCGTTTACGAAAGTTCCGTTAAAACTGTCGGAATCTTCATAAAAGAATCCACCGGAAGATACTGAAAAAGAACCATGTTTTCTGGAAACAATTTTCGAGTTTATCGGAATGTCGGGATGTGAGTCGTGAACTTCGCGACCTATAGTCATATTGCTTTTTAAATTAACTATCACAGGATTATCTTTTACGTTGGTAAAAATGATAAGCTGTGCTTTCGGAGGAGTCGTACCGAATCCCGGGGCGGGACGATGACTGCCACCGAAGGCGGGCATTGGTTTTCTTGTTGTCATATATGTCACCTTATATGTTTAAATGTGGTTATTTTTATAATGAACCGGGAGTTGAGAAAAAGGACTTCTCTGTTTTCTTTTTCTCATCAGGTTTCGGTGGGGATGACTTGGTTGCGTTTGTGAGAGGAATTTCAGAAGGTGGCTCTTTCAGTAAATTATCCTTTGGTGCGGTATCCAAATCCAAATTTTCAGATGGTTTTGTTGTGCTTTTCATATTTATTCTGAGTCCGCCGCCTGTTGTGGAGACACCTTTCGGCGTGGGGATATCTTCGGATGAGTTTGTCGGAGTTTTCATATTTATTCTGAGTCCGCCACCCGTTGAGGATGTGCTTTTTGGAGTAGAGACACTTTCGGGTGCTTTTGTTGGAGTTTTCATATTTATCCTGAGTCCGCCACCCGTTGTGGATGTGCTTTTCGGAGCAGAGACACTTTCAGGTGCTTTTGTCGCTGCTCTTTTGATTATCGGATTGTCGGGTTTCTCAGAATAATCAATGGTGGCATCTCCGTTGAGACATTCGGAGGCATCAACTGTTGCAAAAGGATCAACAACGAGTTTTTTGCCACCTGTGGAGAGGTTTTCCAATGCCTCCAACATTTCTTCCGGAGTTTTGAAACGTTTTACTTTATCGAAGCTGCACGCCCTCATAACGAGGCTTTTCAAATTTTTGCTTCCGTTTGAAGGAGACGGGAAAGGTGCTCCTGACAAGCGTTTTGAAACAGCTTCATTTATCGGGAGAGTGTTAGTGAATGGAAGATATCCGTTGTTAAGGAAAACATAAAGAACAAGACCAAGGCTATAGATATCAGACGATATATCATAGGAGCCACCGCCTGCGGTTGTTCCTTCGGGGGCAACATATGCAAATGTTCCGACATTCATTGTGTGATGAGATGTAAAGCGGGAAACGATTTTGGAAATTCCGAAATCTCCGAGCTTGTATGTATCATTGTCCTTATCCCAGAAGATGTTCTGGGGTTTGATATCTCTGTGGATAATATTCTGATGTGAAGCATGAATAAGCGCATTGCACATATCTTTTGCAAGAGACACAACCTGCTCCTCGGAAAGTTTGATGCCTTCGCTCAATGCCTTCAGTTTTTCCATCTTGATGAGAATGTCAATTGCGCAAAGGTCATTGTTTTCATCATAGACTTCTCGGCGGGCATTGTCGTGATAGTTGACAATGTTTGGAAAACCTGATAAAGTTTGCATTATTTTGATTTCATTAAGGGCATTGTCAGGGATTTTCAGTTCGCCTCGAAAATTCTTTTTGACGGTTATTATTTTCAGGGCGGCAAGTTCACGAAGACCCATTGATGTGGATTGGATTTCAAATACGCTGGACATAGCACCTTCACCGAGAAAGTTGCCTGTATATGTCCAGTTTTCCCACAAAGGTTCATAGCTTTTAAGTCTTTCTTCTACACTTTTCAACACAAACACTCCGATTGCATATAATTATACCATATTTTATCATTATAGCATAATGCATAAAGAATTTAACTTGACATATTATACAATTTTAATATATGAAAATTGTCGTTTTTTAACAAAATGTGAACAGCGTGCTTTTCGCGATTCGGAAAAGTACGCTGTCGATGTTTTGTCCTATTTGTTATTGCTGATATAACGAACTGCATCCATTGCATCTTTTGCATATTTGTCGGCACCGATTTTGTCGGCATACTCCTGTGTGAGCACAGCGCCGCCAACGATTACTTTGCACCACGGCGCGGATTTTTTCAGGAGTTTTATGGTATTTTCCATAGCAGGTACTGTTGTGGTCATAAGAGCACTGAGACCAACAAAAGGAGCATGAAGCTCTGCTGTTTTTGTTGCGATAACTTCCGGGGGAACGTCTTTTCCTAAGTCAACCACGTCAAAACCATAGTTTTCAAGGAGGAGCTTTACGATGTTTTTACCGATGTCGTGGACATCACCGTGGACTGTCGCCAGCACAAAGGTAACTGCATCGGGATTTTTCTCGCCGACAGGCATATGCGACTTTATTGCGTCAAAGGCACTTTTTGCCGCTTCTGCACTCATAAGAAGTTGAGGCAGATATACGTTTTTTTCTTCAAAGCCCTTCCCGACTATGTTGAGGGAAGGTATTATCTCACGGTTGACGATTTCAAGCGGAGCTGTGGTTTTTAAAAGTTCGCAGGTAAGCTCTCCTGCTTTCTCCTTAAAACCTTTTATGATTGCTCGTTGAAGCTCGGAGGCAGAGGTTACTGTATCTTTCTTCGGTACTTCTGCTGAAACTGTTGGTGGAACAGATGCGAATGAATCTGCGGTTTCTATGTATTCGGTACAGTTTTCGTCGAGACCTTTAAGTGCTTTGTAGGTGTAATAGACCTTCATCATGTCGGAAGAATAAGGATTCATAATTGCCGCAGAAAGTCTGTTTTCAAGGGCAAGTGCAAAGAATGTACCGTTGATTGCATCGCGATTGGGAAGACCGAAAGAGACGTTTGAAACTCCTAAAGATGTGTTGCAACCAAGTTCTTCTTTTATGCGTTTCAGTGAAGTGAGCGTTGCGAGTGCCGCTTTGTTATCTGCACTTATTGTCATTGCAAGAGTGTCGAAAATAATGTCTTTTTTGGAGATTCCATATTGCTTTGCGGTGTCCAGAATCTTCTCGGCTATTGCAAAACGCTCATCGCTGCTTTCGGGGATTCCGTTTTCATCAAGGGTGAGTGCAACCACAAGACCACCGTATTTTTTGACGAGAGGAAATACTTTTTCCATACTCTCTTTTTTGCCATTGACGGAATTTATCATAGCCTTGCCGTTGTAACGGCGAAGTGCGGCTTCCATGGCGATTGTATCGGCAGTATCAATCTGTAAAGGGAGATTGATGATTGCCTGAAGCTCGCAGACGGAGCTTACAAGCATAGATGTTTCGTCGATATCCGGAAGACCTACATTCACATCGAGAATGTGAACGCCTTTTTCCTGTTGGCTCACACCCTCGGAGAGAATATAGTTTATATCATTCTCAAGAAGTGCCTGTTTGAATCGTTTCTTTCCCGTGGGATTGATGCGTTCACCTATGAGAATGGGGGATGCACCGAATTTTACAGCGTGAGAATAGGAAGAAACTACGGAAATGTTCTTTTCTGTGACAGGAACCGGAGAAATACCTGAAATCTCCGTTGAAAGCTTTTCTATATATTCCGGAGTTGTTCCGCAACAACCTCCGGCAACTCTTATGCCCTCTCTGATGAGAGAAGCAACTTCTTTTGCAAATTCATCAGAAGTGATATCAAATGCAGTACCGTTTTCAGTTTGTCTGGGAAGCCCGGCGTTGGGCTTGAATATAACGGGAACAGATGCATTTTCCAAAAGCTCAAGCATTACGGGACGAAGCTGAATGGGTCCGAGAGAACAGTTTGCACCTATGGCATCTGCTCCCATCCCTTCAAGCATTGTGACCATTGCAGAAGGAGTTGCTCCCGTCATAAGCTTGCCATCGCTTCCATATGCGTTTGAAACAATTACGGGAAGAGAACTGTTTTCCTTTGCGGCAAGAAGTGCTGCTTTTGTTTCGTAGCTGTCGTTCATTGTTTCGATGATGATGAGGTCAGCTCCGTATTTAGTGCCGAGCTTCACCGTTTTTGCAAAAAGAGCAACCGCATCTTCAAAATCAAGGTCACCGAGAGGCTTTAAAAGTTTTCCCGATGGTCCGATATCCAATGCTATGAATTTTTCTTTTGGGGATGTGCTCTCTCTCCGTGCCGCTTTTGCGTTATCTATGGCAGAACTGACTATTTCATCGAGCTCTGCATCTGAAAACTTGAGGGCATTTGCTCCAAAGGTATTTGTGCAGACAACGTTGCTGCCTGCATCGAAATAGGCTTTGTGGATGTTGGAAATAACATCGGGATGGGTTATGTTCCAACGTTCGGGAAGTTCACCGGGTTTAAGTCCCTTTGATTGGAGAAGTGTTCCCATTCCTCCGTCCAGGATAACGATATTATCTCTTAAAAATTCTGAAAATGTCATATCATACCTCTGCTTATTTCTCATAAAGTCCCATAAAGGCAGTAACGGACTTTGTCGGAGACATAAGCATACTTTCGTTTAAAAATACTGCTATATTTGAATGGCTTTGAAGAAAGGCAAGGATGTCTTTTTGCAGTTCAAGGGGAATATCTCCGTAGCCCGGACTGAAACGTGGTCGGGAAAGGAGTTTTTGCTCAGCTGATATCTCTTTGCAGAAGACATCACACAAACTTTCTATGCGCTCTGTGCCGATTGCGTGGAGAAGAAGGGCACGGGCAGGGGAAAGTCTTGAGTATTTTGAGATGAGTCTGTCAAGCTCAAGACCTATTGTGGCACAAAACAAAATAACGCTTGTGCAATTACAAAGATTCTTTGAAAGGCTTTCAGACTTAAAGGAGAGAAAGCCAAAATCACAGATGTGGTCGTTTATGTTTACGGGGAGTTCTGAAAAGCATACCTTGTAGGTGAGCACTTTTCTTGCCTCCTCCAGACATGAACGGAGAAGCACCAGCGTTTCTTCGCATGCCTCATTGCACCTTGCATAACGGAGAATTTCGCTTTCACGTATGGGAGGTTCATCGTATTGTCTTATAAGTACTTTTGTGTTCATTTTCCAAGTATGTCTGATAAGTTGCTCTGTATCTTTTCGGCAACATCGGGCTTGTTCATTGAATAAACGTGGACGTTTGTAATGCCATTGGCATAAAGGTCAATAATCTGGTCGGTTGCATAGGCAATTCCTGCCTGCTTCATTGCGGCCGGGTTTGAACCGAATTTGTCAACAAGGCTTTTAAATCGCTGCGGCATAAAAGAACCTGAAAGTTTTATTGCTCTCTCTACCTGATTTGCGTTTGTGATGGGCATAATGCCCGGGACGATGGGGACGGTTATGCCGGCTTCGCGGATTTTATAAAGAAAATTATAGAGAAGGTTGTTGTCAAAAAACATCTGCGTGGTGAGAAAATCGCAGCCTGCATCTACTTTTTCCTTGAGATAGCGTATATCATCTTTTTGGTTTTCGCTTTCCGGATGTATCTCGGGATAACAGGCACCACCTATGCAAAAGTCGGAATCTGTGGACTTTAACTCATAGATGAGATCGATTGCGTGCTTATAGTCCCACTTGCTTCTGTCGGCATTGAGAAGATTTTCGGGGATGTCGCCACGGAGAGCCATAACATTTGTGATTCCTGCCGCTTTTATTTCGGATATCTTTTGTTTTACAGTCTCTTTTGTGGAAGAAACGCAAGTGAGGTGAGCAAGAGTTGGCACACCGTAAAGTGTTTTTATATTTTTTGCGATATCGAGGGTATATTTGCTTGTGCCGCCACCTGCTCCATAGGTTACGCTCATAAAAGAGGGGCAAAGTTTTGCGATTTCTTCTGTGGCTGTCTTCACACTTTCAAAACCGGATTCTGTTTTTGGCGGAAAGACTTCAAAAGAGAGCAGAGGTCTGTTATCAGTGAGTAGTTCTGTGATTTTCATTTCATATCAACCTTTTGTTTGTAAAAATTGGAAATTGTAACAATATTATAAAACAAAATCGGGGTTACGTCAAGAAATCAAAGCGCATAGTTTTTGTCCTCGGTTTTCAGCCAGGCGAAATAAAGCTCGTGGTTGTGTGCAGAGGCTATATGATTTATGTTGGAAATTAGCGTTATTGTTAGATTTGGATGTTTTATTGCAAATTCTGAGACAAGCGAAGTTGCAGCTTTTGCAAACTTCTCAAGCTCCGGGATTTTTTCATCGGGAATTGGTTGACCGCACTCGCTGAAGCTTTCTGCCAAAAGCGAGGTCATGAATGAGGACAATGAGCTTTTGGGATTAAATATACCATTTAGAAATTTTAGGATATTCAGAGGCTCTTTTAGCTTTTTGAGAAAGATATCAAAACAAGATTCTTTTGTTTTTGAGGAGTATTCTGCGAAAGCAGAACCATATACGGTTTCAAGCAATGTTCGAATTCCGCCTTCAAATTCAGAAACATAGTTACTCCTTGTTTTTACATTTTCTATTGTGATTGCAGTTATGGCAGTTTGGAGAAAACGTCCTTGAGTCCAATTGTTGTTCAAATCGTCCGACAAAATGTTTTCTGATACTTCGTTGATGTCTTTGTCGGTGAATTGGGAAAGGAGGAAAGAAAGAGGGATAATTTCCTTCATATGGAAATCATCGATAAGATATTCGCCGACCTCGGAATAGCTTGAAAGTTTTTCGTAATACGATTCCATCTGTTTTTGCTTCGAAGAAAAGTCCGTTGAATCGGCGAGTGGGTCGGGAAAATATCGGTCATTTCCATATCTTGCAAAACCGAGTTCTTCCATTGCAACAAGAGGAACAGGGTCATTTATGTTAAGTATATTCCAGATGTTTGAATAATGTGAAGAATCTTTTGCCAAAATGTCTTCCTTCAACGCACCTTTTGGGGTAGCAAAGCAATAAGCAAAAATATCGTTTTTTGAAAATTCTATGTGTGAACCCAAAATATATGGATCGTCATTCATGGTACCTGCGACGAGGTTACTTGTGGCAGCTCCGCGGCTGAAACCGGTTATCCAGAATTTGACTTTGCCTCTGATTTGATTGTTGTTTGAAATGTAGTTTTTCAAAAATTCAAGTACCTGTTCTTTTGCTTCACGAAAACCTTGTGCCTGACCGGATTCTCCGAGCGTAAAGTTGCTTGTCCATTCTTTTCCGTATCCTCCGCCACGCACAGCAACCGCAATTATGGTGCAAGGGATTCCTTGTTCGTCATAAACCTTTTTTTGTGCAGCAGCAACGGCGATAGAATCGGTAGTGGGCTCTTGGGAGTATGAATCGTTTGCAGAAAAGTCGGTATATCCAAGCTCATCGCAAAGAAGATTTCGGACATTTAAAAAATTGTTTGAAAAATCAGTATCACCATCAGCTTCCTCCACAGAAAAGGCAGAGAGCGCAAGGCAGAATGACATTGTTGAGAGTTGTGGGTTATACTGCGTTGCATCGCCCCAAAAGTATCTGTCATCATAGAAATAGGTGTCGGAATACCCCTTTATATATTGAAAAGTCCCTGTTCTTTTTTCAAAGGTATTTGCGATAACGGAAGCGGGGAGAACGGGGGCATCGGGCGAAGGGGAGACCGAAAGCAACAACATTGAAAATAATAAAGTAAAAAATACAGAAGCGGCAATAAATTTTTTCATCGTTTGATCCTCTGATAATATGTTGTGAAATAATTATACCATACCGAACGAAAAAACAACACAAGCAATTTGAAAAAATATTGAAAATGAATATGATGTATGATATTATAAGACAAACTTATTTGTGGGGGCGATTACGATAGAGAGACAGCAGGAAAGAAGAGATTTCTTTTTTAAAGCATCCTTTTATGTGTGGTGCTTCTTTGTTTGCAGTTTTGTCGGTTGGATTTATGAGTGTATATGGAAATCAATTCTCAATGAGGCATTCACAAACCCCGGCTTTCTGAAAGGATTTTATCTCCCAATATACGGATTTGGAGGTTTGATTTTGATTTTTTCTTTAAAATCGCTTCTTACAAAGACGATGAAAGTCGGAAAGCTGAATGTAAGACCAATTGTAGTTTTTCTTCTTATTATGCTCATTGTTTCGGTTGTTGAGTACATTGCAAGCGTTGTTCTTGAACTCATTTACGACAAACGCTGGTGGGATTACAGTAATGCAGATAAACTTCATATAAACGGGAGGGTATCTCTCAGAAACAGTTCAATACTTGCAAGTCTCGGTTTCGTGTTTGTTTATATTGTGTTTCCGTTTCTGAAAAAGATGTGCAGAAAAATTCATCCGACGGTTATGAAAATTGTGGCGGTAATAATTGCTGTTATTATGGGAATTGATTTTATTATAAGCTGTTAAAAAAACAAGCGAAAGAAACAAATGTAAGTTTCTTTCGCTTGTTACGTTTATATGGAAAGTTTTTCGCCCATAAGAACAGGGGTTTCTTCATAAGACTCTGTTGCATCAAAGAATTCCTTGCGCAGATTGATTTTGTTCTTTTCAAAGAGAAGGACAATGGTGCTTCCGCCATAAAGGAACATACCTTTTTCGTCGCCGCGGAAAACGGGTCCGTTGCCGTGGTGATTATGAATTTTTCCCACAAGCATCGCACCGACTTCCATTTGCACAAAACTGCCGAAATGCTCTGAATCTATAACGGTGTATTCTCTGCAGTTTTCGGTGAAAACGGGCAATGCCTCAAGTGCAATGGGACGGACTGTGTGAAGCTTTCCTTTGATAAAAACATTCTCACCTTTCACACCGTTTGCCGGATAACAATATCTGTGGTAATGGTTTACACAAAGTCTGAACACAAGGCAGGTGCCGTTGCGGAATCTTTCGGCGAGTTCATCGCTACGCAGAAGAGAAGAAAGGGTATAGCTGCTCTGCTTTATCGGAAGAATGGTGTTTTCTGTTATTTTATAGGCACTCAAAAGTCCGTCGCAAGGAGAGATGAATGTTCTTTCATCACCGCTTAAAGGACGCTTGCCCTCTTTGATTTTGCGACAAAAACAGTCGTTGAAGCAGGTGAAATTATCGCTTTCAAACTCGGACATATCTATGTTGTTTTTCTTGATAAAAGAAGAAATAAGAGGTTTTGAAAGTCTTGAGTCCATAAAAAGACCGCAAAGCTTTGAAATCCATCTTGCGGTCAGTATTTTGAGGATTATTCTTCCGAAAGTATTGCCGTAAAGAAATTTAAGGCTTTTGCTTTCTGTGTTTGTTTTAGACATTATAAACTACCCTCTTTATTTCAAGAAAAGTCGAAGGACAAGAATGACAGCTTCAACGAAACCGATACCCACCATTATAAGTATTCCGCAAAGCTTTGGCTTGCGAAGGGTGAATTTGCCAAGAAAAGCAAATGCAGTAAAAAGGATCAGCGGAAGATATGCAATGGAAATATCAACGGGGGTGATGTATCGAAGAATCATAAATGAGGGGAAGATAAGTGCAGCCGAAGTTACGGGAAGTCCTGTATAGTATTTTCTTACTCCGCCTTCTTCGCTTTGACGCTCTTCTTCTGTTACATTGAAATGAGCAAGACGAATGAGAGCTGCAAGTATGTACAGAACAAGAATTGCAAAGAAAGAATACTTGAGTACAGGGAAAAATGCATATGAAGAAAGTGAATCAATAAATGCGGATGTTCTAAAAATGGCAATCCCTATACAAGCGGGAAGAACACCGAAAGCAACAACGTCAGAAAGTGAATCGATCTGTATGCCATAGTTTATCTCTGACTTTGTGCGGTCTTTTTTTGTTCGGGCAACCTGTCCGTCAAAGGCATCACAAAGCCCACAAAGAAGCAAAAACAATACTCCCCAATAAGGATGACCATTGTCACTGAGAGTGACAATGATTCCGGTGCCGGCGGATATCAAAGAAAGATATGTCAGGATAACAGTATAGTTATAAATTCCTATCATTTATTCTTACCTCGTTTCTTGAGCATAAAGTATCGGATTAAAACAGATATTCCGCATATGATAACACAGAAATAGAAAGAAAGAGAACGTGACAAAAGTTCAAGATTAACTGCTGCGTGTTCTTCCATTATGGAAGTGAAACCATCGAGCATAAGATAATCTGAAATGCCTATTCCTCCGGGTACCGGCATACAATTAGCACCGATGACGGTATATCCCTGGAAAAACAAAAGATCGAAAGCTTCAGCGAAAGATTTGCCGGTAGTAGCTATATAGACAAACATTGTTACAGCCAGTTGAGAAACACGCTGAAGGAAATTGAACAGAAACACAAACCACAATGTTTTGTGATGACTCGATATTATCTGTGAATACTGCCGGTAGTTTTCCATATATTTATCGAGTTTTATCTGCTTTTGTTCTTTATGTTTTACAATTCGTATTTTGCACAAAAAATAAAGCACACAACTGCATATTTTGTGAAGGAGTTTTTCTTTTAGGAGAAGCATAAAGAAAAAAACTGAAAGACCTATTTGTATGGCGATTCCTACTGTGACAAGAATTTGTGAAAGCAAACCATACTGAAGGAAAAGGTTGAAACGAAAAGAAAAACAAATCAGTCCTATAACAACGATTGAAAGCGTGTACATACACAAATTGACGAGAAGTGCCGTGGTAACCATCATTCCGGACATTCCGTCTTTTATCATAAAATATGCACTTGCGGGTTGTCCGCCGGTGGCGGAAGGAGTTATTGCCGAAAAATATATATCGGAAGCAGAATAGGTATAACTGTGAGAAAGTTTCGTCTTGTATCCAAAAGCCCTGCAAATAATGAGGAGAGCAAGTGATTCGAAGATGATATATGAAAGCATAATCAAAAGCGAAATACCTAACCACAAAGGTGATGAATTTTTGATATATACCGAAAAATCTGAAAGTGAGAATGATCTGCTTTGGATAACTATTGCCAAGACGCTACCAAGTGCAATTACGACAAACAAAATAGACCAAAACCAATTTTTACTTGTTTTGGGTGGTGTTGTTTCATTATTTACAATTTTTGAGAACTGAGGTTTGTTCATTTATATTTCTCATCCGCCTTGATTTGATTATCCGAAGTTTTAATTTTTAAAAAGATATGCCAAAGAGAAAATCTCTTTGTAATCAGCCAACAAATTTCAGCAACCATAATTCCGGAAATGATATCAATGAAAAAGTGTTGTTTGACCAATACTGTTGAGGCAAATACCAATAGTGACAAAAACAGTTGGACTGCAGAATAAATAAAGCTCGGTTTGTTTATGGTTAGTGAACTCCGGAAACAGAACCAACTCATAAGACAATGCATTGAAGGGAAAAGGTTTACCGGGGTGTCAAGAAAAAATATGATTCCTGTTATGTTTTCAAAAATACCGCTGCCGTCCAATGTCGGACGCACAATGGTGGTAGGGAAAAGAAGAAAACAAAATGTGCAGACAAGCTTCGCTAATAAATCACTTGTCAAAAGTTGATAGCAACATTCTTTGCTTTGACGACAGTGATAAACATAGCTGAAAAGCCACTGGAAGTAGGCAAGGATATAAAAAGTGATAAAGAAAGGGACAAATGGTATTTGACTATCAATGCTGATTGAAAAGTCATAATGTATTGAGTTTTCAGTTATCGCCTTTGTGAACCAATACGAAGAAAAATGAAAGACAACCACCAAAAAGAAAGGAAGATACATATATTTCGGAATAAGAGGTGGTTTGCTCAGTTTGTTGGTCATTATACCGCCTGCTTCAATAGAAAAAATCATTTATATATTTACAGTTAGTATATAATATCATAAATTCTGTGAAAAGGCAATAAAATATCGAAAAAAGAGTTAAAATGAAAAATTTGGTGGTGAGAACGGAATTTTGTATCGTTAAAATTTTGTCGTTTTTTTATTGTAATGTCAAGGCTTTTGTGTTACAATAAAGAAGCTAAAAAGAATTTAATGGAAATGAGGAAGTACAGTGGAAAATAAAATTAAAAGCATAATGGAGCTTATTCGCAAAAACGATATCAAAATGGTGGATTTCAAAATGGTGGATATAAATGGTCAGTATCGCCATGTAACGATTCCTGCCAAAGATTTTTCCGAAACAGTTATGAAAAACGGAATCGGATTTGATGCTTCAAACTATGGATATGCCGTTGTTGAAAAGAGTGATATGGTGTTCATTCCGGATCCTGACACAGCATCGATTGATCCATTCTGTGAAATTCCAACACTTTCAATGACGGGTAATGCGATGATAATCGATAATCCCGAAAACCGTCCTCTTGCACAGTACCCGAGAAACATAGTTCTTGCAGCAGAACAATATATGAAAGACACAGGCATTGCCGATACAATGCTTATCTTGCCTGAGTTTGAATTTTATCTTTTTGATCAGGTGGGATGGGAAGTAACGCCTAATTCAATCGGTGTTTCCATGGATGCTGTTCAGGCACATTGGAATAGTGCTTGCGAAGGTATGGGAAACGTTGTTGCAAAGCAGAAAAACTATCATATAGCTAAGCCTTTTGATGTTTCGTATGAAGCAAGAAGTGAAATGTGTATGCTTATGGAAGAAGCAGGTATCGGAATCAACTATCATCATCCGGAAGTCGGTGCCGCAGGTCAGTTTGAAATCGAGCCTAAGCTTGGTCAGATGTCAAAGATGGCAGATGCTACAATGATGATTAAATACATTATCCATAACGTTGCAAGAAAGTATGGAAAGTCTGCAACCTTTATGCCGAAGCCTGTTATGGGTGAAGCAGGAAGTGGTATGCATGTTCATATGCTTCTCTTAAAGGACGGAGAACCTGTTTTCTCAGATGATAACGGATATGCAAACTTAAGTGAAACTGCACACTATTTTATGGGTGGACTTCTCAAGCATATCGCTTCTCTCTGCGCTCTTACAAATCCCAGCACAAATTCCTTTAAGCGTCTTGTTCCGGGTTTTGAAGCTCCTGTTACAGTTGGTTATGCAACATCAAACCGTAGTGCAGTTATAAGAATTCCTGCATATGCAAAAGCCCCCAATTTAAGGAGATTTGAGCTTCGAAATCCTGATGCAACGTGCAATCCTTACTTCTGCTATGCTGCAATTCTTATGGCGGGTCTTGATGGAGTGAAGAACAAGATTGATCCGCATAAGGAAGGTTGGGGACCGTATGACTTTAACCTCTTCCACCTCTCTGACGAAGAAAAAGCAAAGCTTACAGGTCTTCCCACTTCTCTCGATCAGGCTCTTGATGCTCTTGAAAAAGATTATGAGTATCTCACGGCGGGTGGGGTTTTCCCGGAAGAACTTATCAAGAAGTTTATCGCTTCAAAGAAAGAAGAGTGTCGTCAGATGGCGGCGATTCCGACTCCTGCAGAGTTTGACAGATATTATAATCTCTGATAATTAAGTTTTGGCAAAAACTCAAAAAATATGTAAGCTAAAACCGCAAAAGACCATCAGCTTCTTTTTTAGCTGATGGCCTTTTTTAGTTTCTTATCTACGTTTATAGACAAAAGCAAAGATTAAGCCGAGAAGTAAAACGATGGAAGATATCAATATCAAAGTGGTTTCCGAAAGTTGGTTTTCTGCTTGGTTTTCAGTTTGCATTCCGGGCGGAGGCATGCCTCCGCCGGGCATTCCGCCTCTGAAGTTTCTGTTTTCACCTTCCGGAGCAGCACCTCTGTTGGGGAAGTTACCGTTTTCCGGAGTTGCTCCGTCACCTTTTTGAGTTTGCCCGGAATTATTTTGTGGACGAGCACCATTTCCGGCTGTAGGTGGCATATCCGGATTATTTGACATATCTTGAGGAACATCGGAAGAAGCAGGCGCTTTGGTTTCGGGAGACTCTTCGTTCTTTGCCGCAGAAACGGCATCGCGATTTTTGCCGCCGAATCCCATAGAGCCCAATGTGTTTATTGCCAAATTCTCCGCAGAGACAAAGGTCGAGTTGTCTTCTGCTTGCGCCTCGCTCGTTGAGGGAATTGTTCCGTCAAGCTGTCCGGAAACGCTTTCGGCACGGAGAAGACAGAAATCCTTCAGCACCGAGACCGCGGTTTCAAATTCTTCGTATGTGCAGAATTTTGAAGGGTCTCTTTCTACATACGGTGCAATCAGTTCGTAGGTTGATGTTATCATTTCCTCAAATTTTCCGCTGTCAAAGTAGTTGGTTATAAATTCACGGAAAATCTTGTGGTAAAGATTAGTATACTCTTCACTCTCAAATATCCAGGCAAGCATTGGTCTCGATTCCATCGTACCGCCGGAAATTGGGGAGTCAATGGGATAATTTATAAGAGCAGTTGCATCGGAACGCGACTGGAAGCTGCCGAAGGCGAGGTTGTAATCCCATGGAATCATTGAAAGCTTACCGTTTTTCTCGTGAAGATAATAATTGTGGATTATCGAGCCTGTGTAGCTGTCAAAGTTGAGAACGAAATTGTGTGCCACAAAATAGCGTATTACATCTTCAACGGCGACAGCACTTTCAATGTCGGTATTTTCGTTAAGCTTTTTCAGAGATGCGATAAGTCTGGCTTGATCATTTTCGGAAACGTCTGTTTTTGCGCTGCCGAAGATGTTCGGATAGCTCTCGGGGTTGTCATCCGTGTAAATAAGTTTTACATCCGAACTTCCCATACCGCCACCCGGCATACCACCGCCGAAGGAACGGGATTTGTCTTTTGCTTCAGAGTTTTCGGCATTCGTTAAGGTCTTCTCGGGATTGAAGTCTCCGGGATTGAAGTCTCCGGGATTGAAATTCTCGGGTTTAAAGTCTCCTTGTTTGGCGTTTTCGGATTTATCACGACCGCCGCCCATGTTCATGCCATCGGGCTTGTAAAGCTCTCCGTAGTCCTTTCCGTAGTTTCTGAGAAGAAATGCATCTTCAACACCTTCAACGGCAAGATATAAGCCGAAGTATTCTCCGTTTATATATATCTCGGCAAAACTTGAGAGGGGAGCAACAGCACCGGCTTCTCGCATCATTGTGAAAGCAAGATGATCTTTCATATATGTGTTGTCTTGTATGACATTATTGAGGCAAAGCTTGTCAAGTCCATAGTAGCTTTTGGAATTGTCGTAGCCGTCAAATTCAATTTTAAAGCTATATCTGTCGTTACCATATGATCTCACGGATGATAGTGATGTATTTCCTTTTGCTCTGATTGCAACATTTTTATATGCTTCGTTGTCAATTATCACGGAGCAGGGGGAATATTCTTCGTTTGTGCAAGTTTCGATAAATGAATCCCAGTCATCCATAATGATTTCTATTTTGTGTACTTTCGATGTATCAAAAAGCTTTGCTTCATAAGCCGGGGCGGCAGAAGCTTTTTGTATTCCCAGTATTTCACCGTTCATAAAAAGAATTGTTACGATAAGTGTCAGTACCAGGACAATACAACAAATTTTATCTATATGCTTGTGGGTGGACATATAAGGAGACCTCCTTATCCCATATAATCGCCGTTGTAGCTGACGAGTACGGCACTTGAAACACCATTCATATCTGCGATGGTATTTATGAAGTCGGTATCATCATCGCGGAGACGGATTTCAAGGTTGAGTTCAATAGAGCCTTTTGCAACAGTCTTTCCTTTTATAACGCAACGATTTGTCTCTTTTTTGAGGAAGTCGCAAACTTCTTTCTCGCTTTCGCGACCTGTGCAGTTGATTACTGCGATGTAAGGCTGGGTGTGAGATTTTTTGTTTACGAAAAGGATAAGAATGATTCCAACAATAACGCTTCCGATAATTGCGAGGGGTATCATACCTGCGGCGAGAACAATGCCTACACCGATTGCCCAGAAAAGAAATGCAATATCGAGAGGTTCTTTAATTGCTGTTCTGAATCTTACGATGGAAAGTGCACCAACCATACCAAGAGAAAGAACAACATTTGAGGTGACGGCAAGGATGACGATGGTGGTTATCATTGTGAGTGCTATGAGTGTAACGCCGAAAGATGATGAATACATAACGCCATTGAATGTTTTCTTATACACAAGGAAGATAAAGAGTCCGATGCCAAAGGCGAGAAGAAGTGCAAGCCCCATATCAAGAAGGCTGACGCTTGTGATGTTCTCCAAAAATCCTGATTTGAAAATATCATTGAAATTCATTTTGTTTTCTCCTTTTGTTGTTTCTTAATTAGCCGAATCTTCGGCAAACTGCATATTTTGAAAAAGCTGAAGCGAAGCGATTGGGAACGGCAACGGCATCGAGGATGATGCGTGGAATGAATTCGTCCCATTTGACTTCGAGGATGATTCCGAGATCTCCTGCGGGGATTGTTATACAATCGGGGTTGAGAAAGTCTGTGCAGTTAAGTCCTGTGCGTATATTGGAATCTATCGTAACACGCACGTTTCCTGCCGGATATACATATGCTTCCCTTGTGTAATCGACAATTGTTTTGGGTAAAAGCCGTTGTGAAGACATTTTTGTATATAGCTCAACGAGGAGTGGCGGTGTATCACTTTCAATTTCTCCGACTATTCCTTTTGAAAGGGCTTCTGCGATTTCTTTTGAGATGGAAAGACTCTCTTTTTTACACAGTCCATTAATTTTCATCTTTTTTTCAAGCTTAATTAAATCTGTATTTCCGTTGTACAAACGAAGTCTGAATTTTTCCCGGATATTCACGCCATCAATTTTTTCTCGCAGGGCACGGTCGCTTGGGGTGTCGAAATACAGACTTCTTATCTCGTATTTTCCGTCAACGGAAAAGGCGTCCTGCTTTGCGATTGCGGAAAGACGTGATTTGAGAAGGAATGCATCGGAAAACGTGATTGAGTGTTTAAGCTCGTGTCTAAGCTTCATGGTTTGGATATCACCTCTTTTCTGAAAACAGTATATAATGTCAACCTTAAGATAAACTTAACGAGGATGCAAAAAATGCAACCTCGTTGAAGAGAGTAAATTAAAATTTCATGGAAAAGGTTATAGAAGAACCGTTATCATACGAAGCAGACAAAGATGCATTGCATAGATTGGCAAGAGCTCGTGCCGCAGAAAGACCGATCCCGTATCCGCCGCTCTTCTGGGTTCGGGCACTATCTTCACGATAGAAGCGGTCAAATAATTTTTCGGCATCACATGAGGGTAAAGTTTCACATTCATTTCTTACAAATAGCTGAGTGCTTTTTTCTGTTTTTGTCAGTTGAATGTTGATAGGAGTTTCAGACTTTGCATACTTGACTGCGTTGTCGAGAAGTATTGAGATTATACGTGTTATATGCTCTTTGTTTGAAAAGAGGGAAATGTTTTCTGGGATGTCGTATTCCAATGTGAGATTTCTTAGTTGAGCCGGCTCTTTAAACATATGAGTAGTTTCTATAAGTAGTGCCGATAAATCAAATTCAGCTTTTTGAATGTGATTATTTGCTTCATCAGCTTTTGAAAGAGTGAGAAGGTTTTTCATAAGACCATCAAGCCGTGAAACCTGATTTTTAATGTTTTTGCTCCATTTGCTTTCACCACTCCGAAGTTCCAGAGCCTCTGTGTTTGCCAGTATGATTGCAAGAGGAGTTTTGATTTCGTGTCCTGCATCCGTGACAAATTGCTTTTGCTTTTCGATGTTTTTTGCAATTGGCTCAATTGCGCGTTTTGAAAGGAGAACTACTAAAAGGAGCATTAAAAGCCACACAAAAAGCCCTGCAACAAGAGAAAAAATGAGAACTCTGAGAACGATGTGCTGTTGTGTTGTGATGTCGAGAAAAACGTATTTTGTTTTTCCGTCGGACAAATTTACACTTTTATACTTGAACGATTCGATTTTGCCATAGGTTGAATTTTCGGATAAAGCTTTTTTAAACAATGCGCCTGCTTCTTCTTCGGAAATTGTGGAAATTCGGCTTAAATCAATGTCGAAGATTTCACCGTTACTATCGGTCTCAACAGTAAATTGTATAGCAGAAAGTCTCGTGTTATCGTTTGGTGGAGGAGAAAAAATCTTATTGTTGTCACCGGGGAAAGAGGGTGAACGATGCAGGTGAAACGGAGCGTGGGGGTCAGCGAGAATGTTCAGGATTCTGTCTGATTCAGAATCATTGAACCAATAATTTATAATATTTATTATGCTGAGAAGTACAACGAGCAAAAACGAGATGGCGATCATGGCCGTGACGATAAAGCGTCGCTTCAAAGTTTTTGTCATGAGATTACCTCCAAGGTATATCCGATATTTCTCTTTGCACGAATTTCGACATTTGCCCCAAGGGACGAGAGCTTTTTTCGGAGATAAGATATATATACCCATACAATGCCGATGTCAGCATCTGTTTCATAGCCCCAAACCTTCGTGAGAATGTCCTCGGTAGAAAGGCAAATTCCGGTGTTGGACATAAGAAGCTCCATCATTTTATATTCGATTTTCGGAAGCGTGACAGAGGCGTTGTTGCATGAAAGCTCAACGGTGTGAGGGTTGAGCGTGATGTTGCCGCATTTGAGAATATCAGGGATAAATTCATCGCGTCTGCGTAGCATTGCACGTATTCTTGCGAGTAGTTCTCCCATAGCGAATGGTTTTGGAAGGTAATCATCTGCGCCAGTATCAAGGCCGACTATCCTGTCTTCTATTTCGGCTTTTGCGGTAAGCAAAAGTATGGGAGTGGTATTGCCGCTGCTTCGGAGTGCTGATAAAACCTCGAGACCGGAAAACTTCGGCATCATTATATCCAGGATTATTCCGTCATATCTTTCTTGTTTTGCATAGTAAAGTGCATCTTCACCATCATACACCGCATCTACTGAATAATTGTGATAAGTAAGAATGTCAACTACGGCCTCGGACATACTTATTTCGTCTTCTGCGTATAAAAGCTTCATAATAATCACCCTGATATATAGTAAAATAGAAACCTTAAATATAACTTAAGCTGAGAGATTTGAGGTCTCTCAGCCAATGCTTAAAGTTCTGTTATGCCAACAACTCCGTCAATATCAAGAATTGTTCGAAAAAGAACATTCTTTTCGTCAGGATTTGTTATGTGGAGAATAAATATAGCTTTTTCTTTTGCTGACTTTATTGATGCGAGATCATAATTCAACTTTATGAAATCGTTGGTGAAATCGGTTATCGTCTTGTTTGAAGTAAGGGAAACTGTGACTTCAATAGTGGTTTCTACAGGACGAAGCTTCAAAGAAAGTGGGCGAAGTGCAAAGGCTGTCAACATAATGAGAAGAAACATTGTGGCGGCAACTTCGATAAAGCCTGCTCCGATAACAAGACCGAGACAGGCGGTCGTCCAAAGACCGGCTGCAGTTGTAAGACCACGGATTCTGTTCCTGGTGACTATGATGCAACCGACTCCGAGAAATCCTATTCCGCTTATAACTTGTGCACCGAGTCGGGTTAGATCGGAAACTCCGCCGTAGTTTAGGTGGACAAGCTGGCTCACTATCATCACAGATGTTGCTCCGAGGCAAACGATGATGTGTGTACGAAGTCCGGCATCGTGCTTTGAGTTTGCTCGCTCAAATCCAATTATGCCTCCGAAAATAAGAGCACAAACGAGTCGTATCAGAACCGTAAGATATATATCGAATGGCAAGAGTGATAATGACATATCGAGAACTCTCCTTTATTACTTTTTTTCTGTAAATAGGCAAAAAGACACAGATGAAAATCTGTGTCTTTGGCAATTTGTTTGTATACTTATATTGCGCGCTGAACCTTACCGGAACGGAGGCATCGAGTACAAACATAAATATGACGGGGGGAACCGTCTACTACTGCCTTAACACGCTTTACGTTCGGTCTCCACATCTTGTTTGAACGTCTGTGGGAGTGAGAAACTTTGATACCGAATGTTACGCCCTTCTCGCAGATTTCGCATTTTGCCATTTGCCGCACCTCCTTCAAATTCTTGTCAATAAACAGCATCTAATATAATAACAGATTTATTCGCAAAATGCAAGTGTTTTTTTTGAAAAAAACAAAAAAGAAATTGAAGAACAAATTTGGGGTAAAATGACGATAAAAATGAGAGAAGATGATGTATTTGAGACTTTTGGAAGATATTGTGTGTTGCGAAGGTGTGCGCTTTCCTGTAAAATAAAGGCGAACACTATGAAAGGAAGTGATTGTTATGAAAAAAATTTTTTGTATATCGCTGTTGTTTTTTGCTTTTTTCCAATTAGTATCAGCAGAACCTGTAAACGTTACAATTGATGGAAAAAGGTTTGAGGGAGGAAGGCTTGTCGGTTCGGTTACATATGTTCCGATAAGGGCATTTGTAGAAAAAATATCCGATGCTGAAGTTTCTTGGAATGGCGAAAGCAGAACGGTTACGGTTAGTGGAGAAAATTTGGATTTGAATGCACAAATGAATAAAAGCTATATCGAAAGCAAGGGGAGAGTTCTTTATTCGGGAAGTGCTAACCTCATAATTGATGGAAGTGCATATGTTCCCGTGCGGACTCTCGCAAAGAGTCTTGGTGCCGGCGTCGAGTGGGATTCCGGTTCAAGAACCGCAGAGGTGACACCGGGAACCGAAGAATTCAAAACTGCGGAAGAACATTACAATTGGAATGATTTATATTGGCTTGCCAAAATTATAAATGCCGAAAGTGAAGGTGAGTCTCTTGTCGGGAAAATCGCTGTAGGAAATGTAGTTTTAAACAGAGTTGAAAATCCTGAGTTTCCCAATAACGTATATGATGTCATACATGATAAAAAAGGCGGAGTTCAGTTTA
This sequence comes from Oscillospiraceae bacterium, assembly GCA_017435965.1. Lineage (GTDB taxonomy): Bacteria > Bacillota > Clostridia > Oscillospirales > JAAYXM01 > SIG480. The sequence continues at coordinate 3,090 of JAFSEA010000084.1, read as the reverse complement.
CTCCCGTGGCAAACGGTTCGATAAACAGGTATCCGACCGAAGAGAGTTTTACTGCAGCGAAGGTATGCCTTGAAAATTATAAGATTACAGATAAAAATATACTGTTTTTCCTCAATCCTACTATATCAACAAGCGCATGGGTGCCGAACAATCGTGATTTTGTAATGACGATAGGAAATCATGATTTTTATGCATAGACGATATAATTTTTCATCACGTTAAAGTGGAGTTTTGTTTTTGTATTGAAAATAAAAATTAAATGTTGTATAATTTTCATAGAAAACAAGGTGGTGAAAAGTTTATATGACTATGGTGTTGATAACGGCGTTGGGAGTTGGCGGAGCAACTGTGATAGGTGCAGTTATTGGCTTTGCGTTCAAAGAATTATCCCATAAATTTTCGGATATCGTGCTGTCTTTTGCGGCAGGAATTATGCTTGCAGCGGCGGTGCTTGGTCTCATTGTTCCGTCGCTTGAGTATGGCGGGGATATGGGGATAGTTATCACGGTTGCGGGGATTTTTGCAGGGGCGTTGTGTCTCAATCTTGTTGATAAGCTTGTTCCGCATTTGCATAAACTGGTAGGTGTAGACAGCGAAAGTCATAACAACGCAAACTTAAGCAAAATTCTTCTCTTTGTTTTGGCTATCGCCATACACAATATTCCCGAAGGTATTGCGGCAGGTGTTGGATTCGGTTCCGGGAATACTTCGCAAGCGCTTCTTATTGCCGGAGGTATTGCTCTTCAGAATATCCCTGAAGGAATGGTGATAATTGCACCTATGCTTGCGGCGGGAGTTTCTCCGAAGAAAACATTTGTTTGTGCTATGATAACAGGGCTTGTTGAAGTTGTGGGAACTTTTGTGGGATACTTTGCGGTGAATGTTGCAGAGGTGATTCTTCCGTTTGCTCTCGCCTTTGCAGGCGGCACAATGTTATATGTAATAAGTGATGAGATGATTCCGGAAACTCATGCTCACGGGAGCGAGAGAGGTGCAACCTATGCGCTGCTTGTGGGGTTTTGTATAATGCTGGTTTCCGATGTTTTACTTGGCTGATAATAAAAAACAAAGGCAGAGAAGTGATTTTGCTTCTCTGCCGCTTTCTTTTTAGTTGATTTCATCCACATTATAAGGTGTATTCTGATAAACATAATAATTAAGCCAGTTGGTGTAAAGAAGATGTGCGTGGGCTCTCCATGTAACTACCGGTGCAAGTGATGGGTCGTCTTTCTTGTAGTAGTTTTTTGGAATTTCAATAGGCTTTCCCAAATTTACGTCACGCTCATATTCGCTTGCAAGAGTACCTGCATCATATTCGGGATGTCCGGTAACGAAAATCCGGCGACCGTTGCGGCTTACTATGAGATAAGCACCGGCATCCTTCGAGGATGCAAGAACTTCAAGTTTATCACAAGCGGAGAGTGCATCTTCATCAATGGCAGTGTGTCGTGAATGAGGTGCATAGAACACATCGTCGAAGCCTCGGAGGAGAGGACAGGTGGGAGAGAGGTTTTTGTGTTTGAATATGCCGAAGACCTTTCTGTCGGTTTCGGACTTTCCTATCCCATAGTGATAATTTAGTGCTGCTTGAGCACCCCAACAGATGTGAAAGGTTGAAAAGACGTTTGTCTTGGTCCATTCCATAATTTCGCAAAGTTCCGGCCAGTAGTCAACATTTTCAAATTCAAGGGTCTCAACCGGTGCTCCTGTTATAATCATACCATCGTATTTGCGATTTCTGATATCTTCGAAATCTTTGTAAAAGGAATCGAGATGTTCGCTCGATGTGTTTTTTGAACGGTGAGTTGCGGTTTTGAGAAGTTCAACTTCTATTTGAAGCGGTGTGTTTGACAAAGCGCGAAGAAGCTGTGTTTCTGTGGTGATTTTTGTAGGCATCAGATTCAGGATAAGAATGCGAAGCGGACGGATATCCTGTTGAGCTGCTCTCACTTCTGTCATAACAAATATATTTTCGTTTTCAAGTACGCTGCGTGCAGGTAACGCATCGGGGATTTTGATTGGCATAGCGTGCCTCCGATATAATATTTATTGAAATATATTATATATGAAAGTTGTGCTAAAATCAATCAAAAAATTTCATATAGACTTTCTTACATATTTAATAGCATTATTTATCCCTGAACCTGCGGCAAGAAATGTGAGGAGGTGTGAAGTCTTTTTGTCGAAGACAGGAGTGGGCGGAAGTGCGTGATCATTTTTGAAAGAGACAAGTGCACGTGTGGTTGCGGTACCGAAAAAACCGTCCAAAGGGCAGTTGGTGAATCCCAATGAGATAAGTGCATCCTGGAGAATGAAAACAAAAGGACCAATGTCACCGGGGAACAAAGTCGGATATCCTGATGGGAATAACGATACGTGGTTTTTCTCTTTGAATGGGAAGGGAACATCATAGTTGAACGGAATTCTTGCGGCGAGTCCGGCGTAATGCATAGACTGTTGTATATGTCCTCCCTCTGCTATTCTTCTGAAAAAGTAGTTGCCAATGCAACCGCCTTTTGAAAATGATGTCCAGAGTCTGAGAAAGTCGGTTGATGTCCATCCGATGACAGAAATGGTATTTGCGAAAAAAGCAGAGACAGAAAGTGCATTGGAATAGGTGTATGGCATGTTATGATAAGGCTTTAATCTGTATCGCTCTAGGCGATTGCTTTCATTATTATGAACATAAATTGTATACATTTGGCGCACCCCGGAAAATAGCATTCCTGAATATTGTATGCCTGCAAATAAATATATGTTAAAGTAGTACTGCGTAAATGGTGGTTGAAAAGTGACGATATTAGTCGATAATCAGGAGTTTTGATAACAATTTTATTAAAATCAAAAAAAGTTAGAAAAAATTTGAAAAAAAGTGTTGACAAGTGAGGATGAATTTGGTATACTAGCAAAGCACCTCGAGAGAGGGGGCACGAGTTCTGAAGGGTGTCGAAAAAGTTTTTTGAAAAAATCAAAAAAAGGTATTGACAAACGGAAGAGCAAGTGATATAATCATTAACTGTTGCGCCACTCCTTGAGAGAGATGTGGAGCGACAGGCAAATGAAGATTTGTACCTTGTAAATTAAACAACG
>JAFSEA010000083.1 GCA_017435965.1 Oscillospiraceae bacterium | reverse complement strand
GTACAATTTTCCGGTAACAAAAACAACAAACCCGAAAGCCCGTCCTGCAGACGAGTCAAAGCTTGGCTTCGGCAAGGTTTTTACCGACCATATGTTCATTATGAACTATACCGAGGGCAAGGGCTGGCACGATGGCAGAATCGAGCCGTATCGCAAGCTCGAGCTCGATCCTTCCGCAATGGTTTTCCACTACGGTCAGGAAATGTTCGAAGGTCTCAAGGCTTATAAGGGGGCAGACGGCAAGACACGTCTCTTCCGTCCGGATATGAACGCAAAGAGAACAAACGACACAAACAAGCGTCTCTGCATTCCGGAGCTTCCGATTGAGCTCTTTGTTGAAGCTTGCAAGGCAGTAGTCAAGGTTGATGAGGATTGGATACCCACAGCTCCGGGAACATCGCTCTATATCCGTCCGTTCATCATCGCAACAGACGAATTCCTCGGTGTTGCTCCGTCAAGCACATACCTCTTCATCATCATCCTCTCTCCGTCGGGCGCATACTATGCAAGCGGTCTTGCACCGGTCGGAATCTGGATTGAAGACGATTATGTCCGCGCTGTAAAGGGCGGTATGGGCTTTGCAAAGACAGGCGGCAACTATGCAGCTTCTCTCGCAGCTCAGGTAAAGGCACACGATGAAGGTTATTCACAGGTTCTTTGGCTCGACGGTGTCGAGAGAAAATATATCGAAGAAGTCGGCGCAATGAATATCTTCTTCAAGATTGACGGCAAGATTGTCACTCCGATGCTCAACGGCAGCATTCTCCCGGGTATCACAAGAAACTCCGTAATTGAGGTCTGCAAGTCCTGGGGATATACTGTTGAAGAGAGAAAGATATCTGTTGAAGAGCTTATTGAGGCTCAGAAGTCGGGCAAGCTTGAAGAGTGCTTCGGAACAGGAACAGCTGCTGTTATCTCCCCGGTCGGAAAGCTTCGCTATAAGGACGATGTTATGCTCATCAACAATAACACAATCGGCGAAGTCAGCCAGAAGCTCTATGATACCATCACAGGTATTCAGTGGGGCAAGTGCGAGGATAAATTCAATTGGACAATAACGCTTTAAATAAAAGAGTAACTCTTTTCTGCGGGCACTACGGAAGCGGAAAGACAAACATTGCGGTGAACTTCGCGCTTCATCTGCGAAAGGTGGGTCACCCCGTCGCAATCGCGGATATAGATGTTGTAAACCCATATTTTAGAACAAAGGACAGCCAAAGAGAGCTTGAAGCGGCAGGTGTTGAGGTTATAGCACTTCCGTTTGCAAACACAAGCGTTGATTTGCCGTCACTTCCGCAGGAGGTATACGGCCTTGTCCAGCGTCGCGATAAAAAGGTCGTTATGGATATCGGCGGCGATGACAGAGGTGCATATGCCCTCGGTCGCTATCGTCCGTATATTCTCGAGGAGAATGATTTTGACAATCTCTTCGTTGTAAACTTCTTTCGCCCGCTGACAAGAACTGCAGAGGAAGCCTATGAGGTGTTCCGTGAGGTAGAAGCCGCGGCTGGAATCCCGTTCACGGGAATTGTCAACAACTCCAACATCGGTCCTGAGACGAAAATTTCCGATGTTATAAATACAAAAGTGCTTGCAGAAGAGCTTTCAAAGCTTTCCGGTGTTCCTGTTGTTATGACAACAGTTGAAAAATCGCTTTGTGAAGAAGCAGAAGACGAAGACTTTTTCGCTCTTAAACTACAGGAAAAACTATTTTAATTCTATAAAAAGGGGTGCTATTATGGCTAAAGTAACCTTCGACACAGATATATGTAAGGGTTGCGGACTCTGTGTCACAGCCTGCCCGAAGGGCATCATCCGTCTTGCGAAAGACAAAATCAATAAGAAAGGTCATTCTCCTGCTGAGATAACAGACCAGGAGAAATGTATCGCTTGCGCATTCTGTGCAACAATGTGCCCGGATTGCGTTATAACGGTAGAAAAGTGAGGTGTGCGGAAAATGGCAGAAAAAGTTTTGATGAAAGGTAACGAAGCTATTGCGGAAGCCGCTATCCGTGCGGGTTGCCGTCACTACTTCGGATATCCGATAACACCGCAGACAGAGGTCGCGGCTTATATGGCAAAGAGAATGCCGAAAATCGGAGGAACATTCCTCCAGGCAGAGAGCGAAATCTCCGCTATCAATATGGTATACGGCGTTGCAGGAACAGGTAAGAGAGTTATGACATCCTCTTCAAGCCCCGGTATCTCGCTCAAGCAGGAGGGTATCTCCTATATCGCAGGTGCAGACCTTCCGGCGCTTATTATCAACGTTCAGCGCGGAGGCCCCGGTCTCGGTGGTATTCAGCCTTCTCAGTCCGACTACTTCCAGTCGGTAAAGGGCGGCGGCCACGGTGACTATCGTATGATTGTTCTCACTCCCGAATCCGTTCAGGAAATGGCTGATATGACAGCTCTCGCATTCGAGCTTGCGGAAAAATACCGTATGCCCGCAATGCTTCTTTCCGACGGTACACTCGGTCAGATGATGGAGCCGGTTGAGCTTCCCGAGGAAAGCTCGGCAACAATCGAAAAGCCGTGGGCAGTAACGGGAACAGAGGGCAAGCGTGAGCACAACATCATCAACTCTCTCTATTTGAAGCCCGAGATTCTCGAAGAGAAGAACATCGAGCGTTATGAGAGATATAAGCTCATTGAAGAGAATGAAGTAAGATATGAAAGCTTTATGATGGAGGATGCGGAATACTGCGTTGTCGCATTCGGCATTGCAGCTCGTGTTGCAAAGAATGCAGTTGTTGAGGCTCGCAAAGAGGGCGTCAAGGTCGGTATGATCCGTCCGATCACTGTATGGCCTTTCCCGAAAAAGCCGCTTGCAGAGGCAGCAGATAAGGTAAAGGCATTTATAAGCGTTGAGCTTTCAATGGGACAGATGATAGAGGATATCAAGCTTGCAACAGAGTGCAAGAAGCCTGTATACCTCTGCAACCGTGTCGGTGGTATGATTCCGGCACCGGAAGAAGTTCTCGCAAAGATTATGGAAGTTAAGGGAGGTTGCAAATAATGGCAGTAGTATTTCAGAAACCCAAGGCATTGACGGATGCACCGCTTCACTATTGCCCGGGTTGCACCCACGGTATAATCCACCGTCTTGTCGCTGAAGCAATTGATGCGCTCGGCGTAGAGGGCAAGGCAATCGGTGTTGCACCGGTCGGTTGCTCTGTTATGGCATATGATTATTTCTCCTGCGATATGGTTGAGGCGGCTCACGGCCGTGCTCCGGCTGTCGCAACAGGTCTCAAGCGCGCGTTCCCCGAGAATGTTATCTTTACATATCAGGGAGACGGCGACCTTGCATCAATCGGTATGGCAGAAACTGTCCACGCCGCAGCAAGAAACGAGAATATAACAGTTATCTTCGTAAACAACGCAATCTACGGTATGACAGGAGGTCAGATGGCTCCGACATCGCTTCCGGGTCAGGTAACTCAGACTTCACCCTATGGCCGTGATGTAACAACGGCAGGCTATCCGATCAAGGTAAGCGAAATGCTCGCAACTCTTGACGGACCCGAGTATATCGAGCGCGTTGCAGTAAACAGCGTTAAGAATGTCAAGGCTGCCGGAAAAGCGATCCTCAAGGCATTCAAGAATCAGGTTGAAGGCAAGGGCTTCTCTCTCATCGAGGTTGTTTCCACCTGCCCGACAAACTGGGGTATGACTCCGAATGATGCTCTCAAGTGGGTAGACGAGAATATGATTCCCTATTATCCGCTCGGAGTTTATAAAGATAAGTCTGCGCAGAAGGAGGAGAAATAAGCTATGACAACACAGATACTTTTAGCAGGATTTGGCGGTCAGGGCATCCTCTTTGCAGGAAAATTCCTCGCATATAAAGGACTTTTGGAGGGGAAACAGTTAAGCTGGCTTCCGTCCTACGGCCCCGAGATGCGCGGCGGCACAGCTAACTGCAGTGTCATCCTCTCAGATGACCCGGTAGGCTCGCCGATAGTTTCAACTCCCGATGTTCTTGTTGCAATGAACCTTCCGTCTCTTGATAAATATGAGGATGCAGTTGTTCCCGGCGGTATCATCATCGTCGATTCAACTCTCATTGAGCGCAAGGTAAAAAGAACTGACGTCAAGGTGTTCTATATTCCCGCAACTCAGATGGCGCAGGCAATGGATGCACCGACTCTTGCAAATATGATCATCACGGGTAAGCTTATGAAGGAATGCGGAATGAGAACCGATAATATTGAGGACAGCCTCAAGAAAGTCGTCTCCGCAAAGCGCGCAAACCTTTTAGAGGTTAACCTCAAAGCAATCAATACAGGTATTGAATACAACGACTAAAAATCAAACTCGGCGATATGCAAAAGCATATTGCCGATTTTTCTTGTATAATGAACTGATTTGAGATATAATTAAGGCATCAAATATAAATGGGAGAAGTAGAATGACATATCTTTTTGATTTTGATGGTACACTTGTTGATTCCATGCCGACCTTTGTGTCCGTTATGAAGTCAATCCTTGATGAAAACAAAATCCCTTACGGTGATGACCTTGTAAAAATAATAACTCCTCTGGGTTATGGAGGAACAGCGAAATATTTCAACGAGCTTGGTGTTGATATCCCCGAAGAAGAACTGGTTTTGCTTATGCAAAAACGTGCAGAATATGAATATAAAAACACAATTCCTGCAAAGAAAAATGTGGTTGAAGTTTTAAGAAAACTCAAAGCACGTGGGGATAACCTCAATATCCTCACGGCAAGCCCCCATACGATGCTTGACCCTTGCCTAAAAAGGCTTGGGATATTTGATTTGTTTTCAAATGTGTGGTCCTGTGACGATTTTAAAACGACAAAGGCAGACTCTGAAATTTATCATAAAGCGGCAGAAAGACTCGGTAAGCCGGTTGCGGAAATTATGTTTCTCGATGATAACTATAACGCCGATAAAGTTGCAAAAAGTGCAGGAATGAAAGTCTGCGGAGTGTATGATGCCTCATCGGCGGAATATGAAGAGGAAATCAGCTCGGTTTGCGATATGTATATAAAAGATTTTTCAGAGCTTTTGTAAATTTTTAAATATAAAGGAGAATGAAAATGAAGAAAAGAGTATTGAGTTTCATTATGTGTCTCGGTATAGTTGTTTCGCTTCTTTCGGGAATGACTTTTGCCGAGGAAAAGTCGGAAGCAATCGTAATTCTCTATGAGAACGATGTTCATTGCGCGGTGGATGGCTATTCGAAGCTTGCCGCGATGAAGAAAGAAATGTCGGAGAAGTATAATTATGTTGGGGTTGTATCATCGGGAGATTATCTTCAGGGTGGAAGCCTCGGTGTTATATCTCAGGGCGAATACATAGTAAATCTTATGAACCTTGTCGGATATGATGCTGTCACTCTCGGCAACCACGAATTTGACTATAAAATTCCGAGACTTCTTGAGCTTTCGGAAAAAATGAACACAAAACCCGTATCGGCAAACTTCAAATCTGTTTCCGATGATAAAACCGTGTTTGAGCCATATAAAATCGTTTCTTATGGTGATATTGATGTTGCATATATAGGTGTAACCACACCGCACACGCTCACCTCCTCGTCGCCTGCACAGTTTAAGGATGAAAATGGGGAATACATATATAGCTTCAGCCAGAATGACCTCTATGAAACTGTGCAGAAAAGTATTGATTCGGCAGAATCGGAGGGAGCTGAAGTTATCGTTGCAATAAGCCATTTGGGATATCAGGAAGAAGGCAATATGTGGCCTGTGAATGAGCTTATCGCAAACACAGAGGGGCTCGATGTTGTGCTTGATGCACATTCCCATAGTGTTATTGAGGGTGTAACGCTTGCGGATAAGAATGGTGATGATGTTATTCTTACATCGACAGGAACGAAATTTGCAAGCATCGGTAAAATGACGATTTCGGGAAATGAGATAAAAACAGAGCTTGTCCCGGTGGAAAGTTACGAAAAGACCGATGCAGAAGTCGATGAATACATAAAGAAGATAAACGAAGAATACAGCGAAAAGGGAAAACGTGTTGTAGGCAGTACCGATGCAAGACTTGATATGACAGACGGAAGCGGAACACGTCTTATAAGAAACAAAGAGACAAACCTTGGAAATCTCTGCGCAGATGCATACCGTGAGTATACGGGTGCAGATATAAGTTATTCAAACGGCGGTGGAATCCGCGCGGATATCGAGCCGGGAGATATTACCTTTAATAATCTTCTCGAAGTGTTTCCTTATAATAATATCGTCTGTGTCGCATATGTGAAAGGGTCAATTATCCGTGATATGCTTGAGCTCACAACTATGTCATATCCAAATGAAGACGGAAGCTTTCCTCATACCTCGGGAATGACCTTCAAGCTTGACCCACAAGTTCCTACATCTGTAAAACTTGATGAAAACGGTGTGTTTGTAGAAGTTGCGGGAGACAGACGAGTTTCAGATATCAGGATATTAAACCGTGAAACGAACACATATGAGCCGATTGAGGATGATAAGGTTTATAGCCTTGCTTCTCACAACTACTATCTCGAGGACTTCGGCGGCGGTATGTCAATGCTTGAGGGTGCAGAAAAAGTTGAAAACCTCGGTGTGCTTGATGTGGAGGTTTTGGAAAAGTATATTGTTGAAAATCTCGGAGGTGATGTTGGTGAGAAGTATGCAAAGGTTGACGAGAGAATCAACATAGTTGACGAGTACATTCCCCTCCGCAAGACCTATGAAGGTATAGGTTATGAAGTTATCTGGAGAAGGGAAGAACCGAAAAAGATAGTTGTAAACACCGACAATTGCACATATATCTTTATGGCAGATACAAACACCGTCACGATTGACGGAAAGTCCTACGAAAGCGACAGAATTGCATATATCGAAAAAGGAACAACATATATCTCTGCAGATTGCATCGCTTTGTGTGAAATGTTCTGCGGCAAAAAATAACTTTTTGAGGAGGTATGGAAAATGAAAAAAATAGTATCGGCTTTATTGGTTATCGTAATGCTTCTTGGTATGAACACCGCAATGGCAAACAGACTTCCGCTCTGTAGCGACTGGGCAAAAGAAAGCATCGAAAAGGCAAATGAGGTTGGTATATACAACGATGACGGAGACCTCACGAAGCCCATATCCAGAGAGGACTTCTGTGAGGTTGTGTATAACTATATAAAAATAAGTGGGAAAGAGCTTATCGTTGACAGTACAGAGCCATTTTCCGATACCGACAATGAGAAGGTTGCAGCACTTTATAATCTCGGAATAATCAATGGAAAAAGTGCTGACAAGTTTGCACCAAAAGATACTCTCACTCGTGAAGAAGCGGCAACCATTCTTTCACGCACCATTGATAAGACCTGGGATGGTAAGAATATCGAAGAAAAGCACGTCACGTTTTATGACTATTGGGATATATCGGATTGGGCAGAGGAAAGTATAGTTGAAATGTATAGTTTCGGGATCATAAACGGTACGGGTGTTAAAGAAAACGGAAATGTTGTTATTTCTCCGAAAAACAAACTTACTGCTGAGCAGGCAATAACAATGGTTGTGAGACTTTATGAGAAAGAGCCCAAAACCTTCGCAGACAAGATGAATGAACTTATGCCGGAGGATAAAAACTATATGTTTTCGCCGTTTTCAATCAAGATGGCGCTTATGATGGCGGCAAACGGAGCCGAAGGCGAAACACAGAAAGAAATCCTAACAGCGCTTAATGTTCAGGATATTAACGAATATAATGAAAATGCAAAAAAGATGCTCGAAACTCTTTCTGAGTTTGATATACTAAAACTTGAAGTCGCAAATTCAATCTGGATAAATTCGGATAATACGCTGCAACGTTTTTCAAAAGCATTTTCCGATAAGGTGAAAGAGATTTTCGGAGCAACGAGTGATATTGTAAACAGCGAAAATGCACTTTCAAAAATCAATGGTTGGGTAAATGAGAAAACTCACGGAAAAATACCCACGATTATAACCAAAGATCACGTGAAGGATTTTGATGCAATGCTTATAAATGCAGTGTATTTCAAAGCAAGATGGTTGAATACGTTTTATGTAGGAGCAACAGCGCCTGACATTTTTACACAGCGCGATGGAAAAACTGCAGAAATTGATTTTATGAACCAAACCGAGTATATGGCATATTCGGCAAAGGATGGCGTTACTATTGTCAAACTGCCATATCGCCAGTATCGCGAAAATTATGATGAAGATTATAATGTTATCGGAACTGAACGTGTGGATGGTGTGGGTATCAATATGTATATTATGATGTCTGACGATACTTTTAATGCAGAGAAGACGCTTGACCAAGCGGAGTTAAAAAATACAAGAATCAAACTTTCTATTCCTAAATTCAAAATTGAATATAGTGCAAGTCTTAGTGATATGCTTAAAGAAATCGGAATAGTTAAAGCCTATGATGAAGAATTGGCAGAATTTAAGCCGATGGTTACATTTGAAGATATGTGGATAGAAGATGTTCTTCATAAAACATATATTGAAATTGATGAAGAAGGCACAGAAGCTGCTGCAGTCACCGCGGTAGGAATGGGTGGTAGTGGCAGTGCTGAGCCGCCCGAGCCGATTGAGCTTAAGTTCAACAAGCCGTTCACCTTCGTTATCCGCGACGATGTAAGCGGCGAAATTCTCTTTATGGGTGAATATGCTTTTGCGGAATAATATAAAAGGGTTGCAATCATAAATATAGAATGGTATTCTATTAAAAGAAATGAAACTAAAAAGAGGTGCTGAAAATGCAGAATATTTCAAATGCTGTTGATAAGTACAGAGATCTCATTTTGGAAGCGGAACGCTATATCTGGAAAAATCCCGAAACGGGTTATAAAGAGGTAAAAACATCAAAATATCTGGCAGAGCAGTTTGAAAAGCTCGGTTATAAGCTTACTTATGCCGATGGAATAACGGGATTCTACACCGTTATAGACACGGGCAGGGAAGGTCCTGAGGTTCTTGTTCTCGGTGAGCTTGATTCCATAATATGTCCGGCTCACCCCGAAGCAGATCCGGTAACTGGTGCTGTTCATTCCTGTGGTCATAATGCTCAATGTGCGGCACTTTTGGGTGTTGCGGCGGCACTTACCGATGAAAAGGTACTCTCAAACCTTTCGGGAAGAATTCGTCTTTGTGCAGTACCTGCAGAGGAGCTTCTTGAGATAGAGTATAGAAGCCGTCTTATGAAAGAGGGTAAGATAAAATACTTTGGCGGAAAGCCTGAATTTCTACACCGCGGATACTTTGACGGTGTTGACATAGCCTTTATGGTACACACGTCAGGTAACTATGCCTCGGCAAAAGGTGCTGTGGGATGTATGGCAAAGAAGATTATATATAAGGGAACGGCTGCTCATGCCGGTGGTTCGCCCTGGGCAGGTAAAAATGCACTCTATGCTGCAAACTGCGGACTTAATGCTGTCAATGCAATTCGTGAGACCTTCAAGGAAAGTGATATTATCCGTGTTCATCCCATCATCACTCACGGCGGTGATATGGTCAATGCAATCCCCGAAACGGTAACTCTTGAAAGCTATGTAAGAGGTGCAAGCTTTGATGCCATCGTCACAGAGAATAAAAAGGTAAACCGTGCATTTGTCGGTGGGGCACTCTCTGTGGGAACAAACATTGAAATCGTTGATTTTCCGGGATATGCTCCTCTTTCAAACGATGATAATATGATAGCTCTTGCATCGGATGCGGCAGCTCTTGTGATTCCCGAAGAAAACTTTACCGCAAACAATTCCATCGGCTCGGGAAGCACCGATATGGGCGACCTTTCGTCAATTATGCCCGTTATTCATCCATATGCCGGCGGTGCTATAGGAAAGTCACACGGAAACGACTATCAGATAGCAGACCCCGATCGTGCCTGTGTGAAAAACGCAAAATGGCAGGTGGCAATGCTTAAACTCCTCCTTGAAAACGGCGGAGAAAGAGCAAAGAAGATTATAGCCGAATATGAGCCGCCGTTTGCATCAAAGGAAGAATATCTAGCATTTCTTGACAGTCTCAATAATTCGGGTGACAGAATCACCTATAACGAAGACGGAACTGCAAATATAAAGATTGACTGAATTGAAAATTCCTGTGGCAAAAAACCACAGGAATTTTTATATATCATATTTTGAGGGCAACTACAGCCATACGTTTTGCAGATTCGGCAAGGGAAGAAAGAAGTGCGTGTTCCTTTATACTGTGGATGAAATTCCCTTCAACTCCTATGCAGTCAACACAGGGGATGCCTGCCTCGGTTATGTATGCCGCATCTGAGCCGCTGGGGCATCTTCTTGCAGTAAGAGGAGTCATACCTGCTTCTGTATATATCTCGTTCATACGCTCAAAGAGCTTTGTATTTCGTTCACAGGAAACCATGGCAGGGCGCATTGAAATTTCTTCAAGAAGAGTTTCAGTACCCTCCACGAAGGTAGTGGCACAAATATTTCGGAGAAGCTTTCTGCCTTCTTCAAGCTCTTCGTTTGTGGAAAATCTCATATCTACCGTAAAGAAACAGCTTGAAGGAACGGAATTTGGCGCACTACCTCCGTTTATAAGTCCGCAGTTGCAGGTGAGTCCTTCCCCGTTCTTTAATTTTTCGAGCTCAATAATCTTGTGGGCGGCTTCGACTATTGCACTTGCACCGTCCTGACAACGTGCGGCGTGTACTGCCTTTCCCGTGATTGTTACACGGCTGAAAAGAATTCCTTTTCTTGTGAGGGCAAGAGTTCCTGCCTTTGAGCCTTCGCAGTTGAAGAACACGGCAGAGCCTTTCGCCTTCTCGCACATAAAATCAATTGTTGCCTTATTGCTGGGGCGACTGCTCTGCTCCTCATCGCTCTGCAAAAGGAGTTTTAAGGGACGTTTTGTAAAACCTGTTTTTGAAAGGGCATCCATTGCAAGAAATGATGCAACTATTCCGCCCTTGCAGTCCATAACACCGGGACCGTATATGTACTTTTCATCACGTCGGCAAGGGGGATTCCCGAAAAGACCTATGGGATGAACGGTGTCGGTATGCCCCGAAAAGGTTACGGGAGGAAGCTTTGAGTCGGGATTCATCGTTATGCAGACCACATCACCTGCAGTCTTCATAGCTTTTCGCTCAACAAGCCAACCACGCTCTTTTGCGAGAGCTATGAAACAGTCGTTGACAGAGTCCACACCTTCTTTTGAATCGGTAGGGCTTTCGATATTGCATACATCTTCCCAAATGTCAAGATATTTATCGTTAAGTGAATTTATTGTATCAAAAAGAATTCTATAAGACATTTTACATCACCAACGTTTATTATACGCCCGATAACACCCGGGAGTCAACCGGAATTCGTAAGATGTTTCTTATTTTACCTTGCCGAAAAATAAAATTTGTGATATAATACCACAGTAAAATAAACATTGAAGCTTCAGTGAGGTACAATTATGCCGGGATATGGTTTTGTGAGAACAGAACTTGAAATTAAAACATTAACTCTCCACGTCCTTGACTATATAAAGCTCTCCGTTTCTTTTGATGAGCTTATGAGTATGGTTTTCGTGGATGGCGCCATAAATTATTTTGAGTTTGCAGAGCATCTCAATGGTATGGTAAATACCGGTCATGTTGAGATTTGCTCCGACACGGGAATTGACAGATATTCCATAACGGCGAAGGGTATCCGTGACCTTAACGCCATCCGTTCATCCGTGCCGAGCTATGTCCTCAGAAAGGCAGAAAAGGCAACCGATGAAGTGAAAAAAGAAGTCATAAGAAAGAATCTTGTAACGGTCAAGGTTGTTGAGGATTCGGGAAAATTCCGTGCAGTTGCATCTCTTTCTGACGGAAACGGAGAAATTTTCTCCTTTTCAATGTCTGCCGCAAGCCGAGCAGATGCAAAGAGTATCACGTCAAGCTTTTATAAGCATGCCGAAAAAATCTATAATGAGTTTTTGGCATCACTTTTCACAGAAAGAAAATAATCTCAAAAAAACTATTGACATTTATATCTTTTTTTTGTATAATGTATAAGCTTTGATATTTGGGCCTTTAGCTCAGTTGGCTAGAGCTCCCGGCTCATAACCGGATGGTCCTGGGTTCGAGTCCCCGAAGGCCCACCAAAAATCGACATTCTTCAACAGAGGAATGTCGATTTTTACTTATTACCTGTTCGCTCTTCACTATTCCTTAAAAAAAGTCTTGTCGATCTTTGGAAAGTAAAAGGTAATAGTGAATAAGGAAGAAGTTAATGTAGCTTCGCTTTTGCACAATAACAATTTCAATGTCACAGATTATTTACTGGACTTATGCATGAAAATGGTGTAGAATATTATTACATGATCAATAACAAAGGAGCGGAATTTATGAACAAGAAAAGTTTACTTGCATTGGTAATGTGCATACTTATGGTGTTTATGCTTGTTGCCTGTGCAGGGGAAAAAGAGTCTTCGGAAGAAAAGCAAAATTCTGATGAAAATGCATCCGAACAGGAAGAGGTAAAAGAGGTTACAGACAACAGAGAACTTTCGGAAGATGAACAAAAAGCTCTCGATACAGCAGCGGAGGAAAATAAGAAGGCACTTGAAAAGAATGCGGCTGATGCTGCTGCTTCTGTTGAGCTTAGTCGTAAATATGCAGAATACGGACAGTATACCGATGCTGCAAAAACGATTAAGCAAGCGATAACTTATGCAACAGATAATACCGAGCTTTATGATGAGCTTATGGAAGTTTATCAGCAAAGCGGAAATACCGCTGAAGCTCTTTCTTATATAGATACGATCTCTGACGATGCTATGCGCCGCAAATATATTGACGAAGCCTACGACAGAAATTCGGAGAATGCTCTTGTTATGGGTAACACAATGGGAAACCTTACCGTAGGCGGAATGATCGCTTTTGACGGTGACACAGTATACTATTGTGATGCAGCAAATGGAAAGAAACTCACAAAGCTACAGAACGGAACAAGTACCGTGATTGTGGAGAGCAGCACAGAATATCTCAATATTATAGGTGACTATATCTATTTTGTTGACAGAGCGGACTATTGTATCTACAAGGTGAAGAAGGATGGTTCTGAAAGAACAAAAGTAAGTGACGTTATGGCAACCAACCTGATAATTTTCGGAAACAAGATGTATTTCATCAACTGGGCGGATGAATGTAAGGTATATAGTATGAACATTGACGGAAGCGGTCTCACCAAGGTTTCGGATATGTCAACGGAGGTGCTTTATATATATGGTCCATACATATATATAACCGACAGAAATAATCAGAGAGAACTTTATCGTGTTTCCATTGAGGATGGAAGCTCATATATGATTTCTATGGATATAACTTATTTTGTCACAGGATATGACAATAATCTCTTCTTCCGTGCAGAAATGTCCTCAATGTATGATGACTGGTCAGGGTCAGGTCAGGAGCAGGGTGCAAACCTTGCGGTATATCGTATGACAACAGACGGAACTGTATATGAGCCGATAAACAATGCACGTTCGGGCTATCTCAATGCAGATAAGGGAGTTCTTTACTTCACAAACTTTGAGGAAGAAGCTCTTTATAAAGTAAATGCCGACGGAACAGGACTTACAAAGCTCACAGACGGAGATCCGGCATATACATCCGTAAATGGCGATTATCTTTACTATTTCAGCGACAGCGACGGAAAGAAACTCTATAGAATAAGAAAGGACGGAACAGGCAAGGAGTGCCTTAACTGATTATGATTAAGACAAAAGCTTCACAGCGCAAGGAAATAAGAGAAAACCTCCGTGGGGGAGTGGGTGCTCTTGATTTTTTGCACCTCTTTGAAAAGGACGAGCTTTCGGGCAAAGCAAATATGTTTGCTGAAGTAACTCTCCTTCCGGGACAGTCAATCGGCGAGCATCCCCACGGTGATGAAGGTGAAATTTATATCATCAAGAGCGGTGTAGCAACCGTTACCGATTGTGGAAAGACTTATGAGATGAATGCAGGCGATGTTATGTGGACAACCGGAGGAGAAACGCATTCAATAGAAAATAAAAGTAATTCTCCACTTGTCATTTATGCAATTATCCTGCCTTAACATCTTGACACAGCTTTGCATATAGTGTATTATAATAAAGCAAATATTCTTTGGGGCGAGGTGAAATTCCTCACCGGCAGTTATAGTCTGCGAAGGAAGTCTTTTTGAGATTTCCCCGAATCGGTGGAATTCCGATACCGACGGTATAGTCCGGATGAAAAAAGAAATGTGGTATGCTATATTTTATGCGTCATATTACTGCACCGCCCTGATTTTTTCGGGAGCGGTGCTTTTTTTATCGTAAAAGAATATTGCAAAAATCTTTTATGAGGTGACGAAAAATGTCAAACTTAAACAAACTGAAACCTGATTTAACAACAAAAAAATTAGTAGTCGTAGCAATGCTTGTTTCTATGAGCTATGTGGTAAGCCTTTTTGAATTTCCGATATTTCCGGCAACGCCATACTTAAAGCTTGACTTTGGTAATGTTTTACTTATGCTTGCAGGATTTATCTTCGGACCTGTTATGGGAGTTCTTGCCTGTATCGCAAAAGAGCTTTTGAGTCTCATCGGAACATCCAGCGGAGGAGCAGGACAGGTAGCAAATATGATTATGTCAATCTCCTATATAATCGTTCCAAGTGTAGTATATTGCTACAAAAAGGGGCTTAAAACAGTTATCATAACTCTTGCAATAGCTTGCCTGCTTGGTACGGTTACAGCACTTGTCGCAAATCGTTTCATAGTATTTCCATTGTATATGAAAGATGCTGCCCCTGCAGTATTTAAAGATGCTTTCTGGTATGTGGCGGCATTTAACCTGATTAAGACCGTTTCCGTAAGTATTCTAACTATTCCGCTTTATAAAAGACTCAAATTTATAAAGCAGCTGTAAAATAATATTAAGAGAGCACCGAAAAAGGTAAAAACTTTCACGGTGCTCTTTTGACGTTTACAGACCAAGTAGTTGCTTTTTCTTTTCGTCAAATTCCTCTTGGGTTATTTGTCCTTTGTCTAAAAGTTCTTTGTAGTAAAGTATTTTGTCGGCATTGCCTATTTCGGAAATCGAGGACTGATTTTCCTTTTTCGGAGAGGGAAGAGGGGATTTCAAATACATTTTAACCGGCTTGTATAAAACGAAAAACAAAAAGACCATGCATAAACTAAATATGAAATACAAACTGTATGGGAAAACATAAATAGAAGAAAAACCGAATAAAGGAAATGGAAGCATATAAATGATAACAATTGGACTTACAAAGAGTGTGAAATTCCAAAGCCACAGAGAAATTTTTCTTGTTGCTTTTGATTTGGCTATAGCAATAAATGCAATTAAAAGAAAAGCATAAACACTAATGAAGTTTGATACGTAAGTGGTTTTTGAAAAACTAAGTAAAGCACTAATGGCGTTCAGCGCGAGACCTGCCATAAGCAGTTTCTTGTTTATTGCTTTTGTTAAAAGTGAAATACCTAAAAGCACAGAGGGGAACAAGGATAGAAGAGAAAGAACGGTAAAGGGTTCACCGAAGAAAAGATATGTATCTACTGAAGAGAGCAGAAATAATATTCCGACGATTCGTTGAAATATGTTTTGTGTTTTCATATGAAGCACCTCTTTTAAAGCTTTTCTGAAAGCTGTTCTTTTTTCGCAAGATATTCTTCTTCGGTAATGATGCCTTGCTCAAAAAGGTTCTTGTACTTCTCAATTTCTTCAAGGATTTCGTTTGTGGAATCGGCAATCTCTACATTCTTGTCAGAGCATCTTATGGCATGAACATCTTCGATAAGCTGACCGAATCCGAAGAACAACCGGGTAATTTCCAAAAGAAAAAATCCACCGGAAATATAAAGCAGGGCATACAAAAGATATTCAAGGGCAAAATCTTCATCAAAAAAGTAATAAAGATTGATTGCTCCGAGAATAAAGCCAAGAAGAACAAAATATCTTCCCCAGGATTTTGCGCTTTTTTTGATTTTGGCACCTATGTTTTCAAACATAAATATTTCTCCTTAATTTGATTAAGCATAGTATATCACAAATAGGACTTATAGTCAATATTTAAAGGATGTATGGGAACTTAAAAATGTTTTTAAAATCCTATAATATAAACTATAGGGGTGATTTGCTGTGGTTGATATGAAGTTGATCGGAGAGAATATCCGAAAAGAACGAAAAAAACAAATGCTTACAATGGAACAGCTTGCTGAAATGGCAGGAATAACGGATAATTTTCTCGGGAAAATAGAGCGCGGTG
This sequence comes from Oscillospiraceae bacterium, assembly GCA_017435965.1. GTDB lineage: Bacteria > Bacillota > Clostridia > Oscillospirales > JAAYXM01 > SIG480. The sequence goes on along the minus strand of JAFSEA010000083.1, from coordinate 42,280 downwards.
ACGGGAAACCGAGTTTCGCAACTATTGACAGCATTGCTTCTGCTTTGAACGTGGGAATCGACTTTTTGAAAGGGAATATGGAACACGGAGCAGAATACAGATTTATACAAAGCATTATGGAAATGAACAACCTTTCTGAAAAAGAAAAGGCAAAATTTATTGAATTTATAAGTTCGAGTGTTAAATTTTTTAAAGATTAAAAACAGTCCCCTTGAAATGTTTGATTTCAAGGGGACTGTGCGGAAAAACTGTAGTTTTGGATTGAAAATTTATGGCAAATTGATGCAGAAGGTGATATAATTATAATAATTAGTAAAGCAGAATCAGAGGAGAAAAGATATGAAAATAAAATGTTGCGTGTTTGACCTTGACGGAACGCTTCTGACATCAAAAAACGTGATTTCCGAAACCGATAAGGCAACGCTCAGAAAATTAAGCCGTAACGGTGTTCGTATAGTCATTGCGACAGGTCGCACAGACCTTCAGATACTTGAATATGTTCACTCTCTCGGTGTGTCCGACCCCGTAATTACTTGTAACGGAGGACAGATAATAAATATAACCACCGGCGAAGTTCTTCACCGTGCATTTTTGAGACCAACAGACGTGGAAAGAATTATAGATATCGCAGAAAAAGAGGGAATAGACTATATGATTTACACTCCCGAGTGTGTATATCATAAGCTCGGTAGCGAAAGAGTAAAGTTCTATATGGCATATAATGAAACTGCGCCGGAAGAGTTCAGAGTGCCAATAAGAAAAATTACCGAGTATCCACCCCAAGAGAATTTTTCAAATGTCCTCAAGTTCGCCATTCAGGGCGATACATCCACCATACCGGAGCTTAATCGAAGACTCAACGGAGAAAATACGCTGACTATAGTTTCATCGGGCAAAAATCTTATCGACATAATGCCCGAAAACACAACGAAGGGAAACGGCGTGAAAATTCTTTCCGAAAAAATCGGAGTTCCGATATCGGAAATCGCAGTATTCGGAGATAGTATGAACGATGAAACAATGCTCCGCACAGCAGGCTTCTCCGTAGCAATGGGAAACGCAGAAGAGGAGATAAAAGAAATCTGCGACTTTATAACCCTCACAAACAATGAAGGCGGCATAACCTACGCCTTAAAGCACATATTTGAGTTGTAACAACAAAAAGCCTTGAGGACATAACGTCTTCAAGGCTTTTGGAGCTGTTAGGCGGATTTGAACCGCCGACCTCATCCTTACCAAGGATGCGCTCTACCTACTGAGCTATAACAGCAAATCTATGGCGACCCGGATGGGGCTCGAACCCACGACCTCTAGCGTGACAGGCTAGCGTTCTAACCAACTGAACTACCGGGCCACATCTGCGATACTTGACTATTATACATATTTTTACGTTACTTGTCAAGTTAATTTCGCAAATTTTCTTTTACTCAATCGGGATTGCGCTTATCGGCATAAGGTCTTGCAATTTATATACTTTTATAGCGTTTCTGTCGGCAAGGACAATGTCAATATCCTTTGTAAATTCATATATGGTCTGAAGACATATTCCGCAAGGGGAGGTAAACTTCTCACCTGCGTATACTGCAATGGCAGAAAAGTCTCGTTCTCCCTCTGATACGGCTTTTGCTATTGCACATCTTTCAGCACAGATTGTTGCACCAAAGGACAGGTTTTCCACATTACAGCCTGTATAGACTTTCCCCGATTTTGTGAGCAAAGCAGTGCCTACATAAAATTTTGAGTAAGGTGCATAGGCGTTTTTGCGTGCAGTTTTTGCAATGTCAAGAAGCTCTTTATATTCCATATCTGTCACTCCTTTCGGATGCATTAAGCATATATCCTTTTTTGTTTTATGTCAAGAGGGATGCACATATACTTCTTTAAGGGAGAAAGGGGTGAGTGCATTGCGACTTGAGCTGAAAAGGCGACCGCCGAAGAAAAGGAAAGTGAAAAGGAAGTTGACCTTTTTTCTGCTTTTTATAATAATGGCACTTCTCTTTTCGTGGTGTATTCTGACACCTCGTCTGTCTCCAATGCTACGGGAGGTTGCACAATCCGAGCTTGAAAGCATTGCATACGATATTGTGGGCAGAGTTGTTGAGGAAGAGTTGTCGAGGGAGGATATAAGCTATGACGATCTTGTGAATATAGAACGTGATGCCAACGGAAAGGTCAGCGCAATAACAACAAATATGCAAAAGGTAAACCTCTTAAAGCTTCGCATTGCAAACAGGTTGTCGGAGGAAATGTTTATTCGCACCGAGGATGTAATCAAGATACCCTTCGGGAATCTTACCGGGATAGATTTTCTTACAGGCGTAGGCCCCGATGTTCACTTTCGCACAATGTGGGTATCAAGCGTTGACAGTGAATTTATAAATACCTTTGAAGCGGCAGGAATAAATCAGACGAGGCACAGGATGGAGCTTGAATTTCTGATAAATGTAGGAATGATGTTTGCAGGCAGGGAAATAGGTGTTGATGTGGGTATGAATGTGTGCGTTGCGGAAACGGTGATAGTGGGAGAAATTCCGAAATATTTCTCTGAAAAGTGAATAAAAGTCTTTTAAATTCTTCTGATTTTTGATATACTAATATAAATATGTAATTCGGGCAGGTTTATACGATGGACGAAATTATAAAAGAATTGCAAAAGCTCCGTGAGGAGCTTTGGGAGCATAATCGCCGTTATTATGTCGAGGATGCTCCGAGCATTTCCGACTATGACTACGATATGCTTATGCGTCGCTTGAAGGAGATAGAGGGGAAATATCCCGAGCTTATTACCCCCGATTCGCCCACACAGCGTGTAGGCGGCGAGGTGCTGTCTGCTTTTGAATCCGTGACCCATGAAGTGCCGATGGATAGTCTCCAGGACGTATTTTCAAAAGAAGAGCTTTCGGAATTTGACAGCCGTGTAAAGGCTGTGTTTCCCGATGCGGAATATGCAGTCGAGCTTAAGATAGACGGCCTTTCGGTTGCAATAGAGTACCGTGACGGTATTCTTTTCAGGGGTGTCACCCGAGGCGACGGTGTTGTGGGTGAGGATGTAACCCAGAACATTAAAACCATAAAGTCGCTTCCGTTGAAGCTTTCAGATGCCCCGTCGCGCCTTATCATTCGTGGTGAGGTATATATGGCAAGGGAGACATTTCTTCGTCTTAATGAGGAGAGAGAGGCGAAAGGCGAAAGCCTTTTTGCTAACCCGAGAAATGCGGCGGCAGGCTCATTGCGACAGCTTGACCCGAAGATTTGTGCCGAGCGTGAGCTTGATATAATTATTTTCAATATTCAGCTTTCCGATGGCATAAGCTTTAAGACTCATTCCGAATCACTTGATTATCTGGGGTCTCTTGGTTTTAAGGTAAGTCCCAATTACAGCGTTTTCTCCTCAATAGATGATGCTTATGCCGAAATTGGGAGACTCGGCAATATAAGAGATGAACTCCCATTCAATATAGATGGTGCGGTGCTCAAGGTAAACCGACTTGATATGAGGGATGAGCTTGGTTCAACTTCAAAATTTCCAAAATGGGCGGCGGCATATAAATACCCACCGGAGGAAAAAGAGACGAAGCTTCTTGATATCGTACTTCAGGTGGGAAGAACGGGTGTGCTCACACCCAATGCAGTTCTCGAGCCTGTCCATATATCCGGTGTTACGGTAAGTCGTGCAACTCTCCACAACAGAGATTTTATAAAAGAACGTGATATTATGATAGGTGATACGGTTATTGTGCGTAAAGCCGGCGATATCATCCCGGAGGTTGTAAGTGTGGTAAAGGAAAAACGTCCGCCTGATGCCGTGTCTTTCAGGATGCCCGATACCTGCCCTGTCTGCGGCTCTGCGGTATTCTCCGATGAGAGTGAAGCGGCAGTAAGGTGTGTAAATGCCGAGTGTCCTGCACAACGGATAAGAAATATAATCCACTTTGCCTCCCGTGATGCAATGGATATAGACGGTCTCGGTCCTGCAGTTGTTGAACAGCTTGTAGAGGCAGAGCTTATACGTGATGCGGCGGATTTGTATTCACTAAAAGCAGAGCAGATTGCAGAGATTGACCGTATGGGCGAAAAGTCTGCAAACAATCTTATAAACGCCATTGAAAAGACAAAAACAAACGACCTTGCACGACTCATTTTTGCTCTTGGCATACGCCATGTAGGACAGAAAGCAGGCAAGAGTCTGGCAAAAAACTTCGGTTCTCTTGATGCTTTGATGAATGCCGATTCGGAAAAATTGAAGGCTGTTTTTGATGTGGGCGATGCTATGGCTGAGAGTATTATTCGGTGGTTTTCACTCCCTGCATCCCATGATTTTATTGAAAAGCTTCGTCAGGCTGGTGTTAATTTCACGGCGGCGATGGAAAAAAGCTCCGATGCCTTTGCAGGAAAGACCTTTGTGCTTACAGGTGCACTCACAAAGTTCACAAGAAGTGAGGCGGAAGAAAAAATAGAAGCGCTCGGCGGAAAAGCTTCTTCCTCGGTTTCAAAAAAGACTTCCTTCGTTGTCGCAGGTGAGGCGGCAGGATCAAAGCTTACAAAGGCAAATGCTCTCGGTGTTCCCGTGCTCACGGAAGATGAGTTTTTGGAGATACTGAAAACAGCGGAAGAATGATATATAAATAATTACAAAGGAGAAAAGAAAAATGGAATTCAAAACAGATTTTACCTTGGACGATTACAAAGGACTTTGTTGGTTTCAGGCAAAGACCATAACTATAGTTATGTCGATATTGCTTTCTCTCGCATTTGGATTTACAATTTTTGCGATTATCGGTCTCGTTGCAGGAGATCGTGCGTTCCCATTGGGGATTATTGTTGCTTTAATCAGCTACCCATTAATATTTTTGTTCCAGAGAAGAAGTGTTAAAAAGCGTGCAAAGCGTCGCTATGAAACCTTTGGCGCATCGAGTGAGTTGTATCTTGTAATAACAGATGAAGATATTACCCAGACATCAAAGGGCGGAGATACAAGACTTCCCTGGGAGGATGTATATGCTGTTCGTGAGTCTGAAACAAGCTACTATGTTTTCCTCACAAAGCGCAAAGCCTTCTACTTCCCGAAGCGAAGCTTTGAATCAAATCAGCACCAAAAAGAATTTCTCACCTACATAAAAAAACACGTCCCCGAAAAGAAAATAAAGTTTATGAAGTAGTCAAAATAGCACACAGCCTGAAATCAGGTTGTGTGCTATTTCTATTATGCTACTGCATTGATGTTTATTTGCTCGATAACTTTGCGGACTTTTGCCCATAGAGAAAGGTCGGTAAAGACTTCTACAACACTTCCTTTGTCTGTGAATGGTGGCTCCTGCAAAACAGACAAATCCTTCATCATTCCATTGTGAACGATGTATTCAACTATCTGATTGACAAAGTAAATCTGCCTTGAATCAAGATTTGTGTTGTTGAGAAATTCAGAGAACGCCTCTTTTGCGGCATTCATATCAAGACCGACAATTTCACGGACAAATTCGCCGAGAGGCTTTTCACCATACTCTTTTGCGTAATCTTCCTTTGAACCGATTTCGCTCCATAGGATTTTTTCAAGCTCTGCAAGGTCATCTTTGGTAAGAGGTATGTTGCTTCTGAGCTTTGCGATTACATTGTTTTCTTGATGTTGACGAACATAAAACTCTGCTTTCACTCTGTAATTTTTAAGGTCATCACTTTCAAGCTCTGACTCTCTCCATTCGGTAGAAAGAATGTCATCTGCAAAATTTGTTTTGTATGTCAGCCTCTCTCCCGATGGAATATACTTCATCAGGTCACGGAGTGATTTTCTTATGTGCTCAAACTCGTTTACATCACAGCTATCTACATAGCTTGTTTTAAGAATCTTTTCAATAAGCTCTTTGTTTGCCGCTACTTCGGGTATTGTTCCGACTTTCGAAACAGCGGAAATGCGGCGTAACAAATCGCTTTTGTGCCGACTGTAACTCTTTCCTGCAAGATATGCAAGCTCAATACCATACATAAGTGCATCAAAACGCACGGCACTTGCTTCCTCTTTATCGGCGGTTATGAGAGGTGAAAGTTCCTCTCTCATAAGAAGCGTGTCTGCATATGTAAGTGCAACGTAATTCTCTTCGTTTGCATATAGCTCAACGTATTTGAGATGTTGCTTGACGGCAAAGTTTTCTTTATTAAGCTCTCTCGCTTTTTCTGCCATTTCAGAAACAAGTCTCTTGCGGAAAGTGATAAGCTCTTCTGATTGGTAGTCAAGGTCTTGAAGTTTAAATGCAATCTGCGCCTTGAGGTTGAATATCGCACCTTGCAAAGTCATCTGATTTGCGGATGCCTTGCCTTCGTTCATACGGAAAAACTCGAAGTTTCCACAGAAATCAAATATGTAGAACTTACATTTGTCTTCTCCGTCAAGAAGCCCTTCGCAAAGTCTTGTGCCTCTGCCTATCATCTGCCAGAACTTCGCTTTGCTCATAACCTTCTTAAAGAATACAAGGTTTAGAATCTCCGGCACATCAATTCCCGTATCAAGCATATCAACGGATATGGCAATCTGCGGAAGCTTTTTCGGGTCGGAAAATTCATCAATTAGATTTTGCGCATACTTTGTCTGATTGTCAATAACCCTCGCAAAGTCTTTGAGATTCGGATATTCGCTGTTGAATACTTCAAGGATTTCCTCGGCATGTCTGTGGTTTTTCGCAAAAATGATTGTCTTTCCGACTTTTTCACCATAATCAATCTTGAGACCTTGCGACATGAGAATATCAAGAACCTGACGTATTGTATCACGGTTGAATATCCATTCATTGAGTGCAGCGGAGCCGATTACATCGGGGATTTCACCATTGTCATCTGCGAATTTATTTTCATACTCTTCCTTTTCTTCTTCCGACAAATCGGCGTATGTGATTCCTTCTTCGATAAATTTAAATTTGGATTCAACCGACATAAAATCAACGAGGTATCCGTCTTTAACCGCCTGAGCCAACTCATACCCATAAGTCGGCACACCGCTTTCAAGTTCAAAAATTTCATAAGTATTCTTGTCAATCTCATCTTTCGGCGTAGCGGTAAGACCAACGAGCGGAGCATCGAAATAGTTGAAAATATCTTTGTATTTGTTATATATCGAGCGGTGTGCCTCGTCACATATGAGAAGGTCAAAATGACCGCTTGTGAAAAGCTTTCCTTCATCGTCTTTTACTTCGTCTATGCAGTTATACATAGTCTGATAAGTTGAGAAGACGCAATGCGCCGCAAAGCTATCCTTTTCTTCACAAAGATTGGTAACAGATAAATCGGGGAGCAAATTCACAAACGAACGCTTTGCCTGTGTGACAAGGGAAGTTCTGTCTGCAAGAAATAAAATATTCTTTACCCATCCGTGTTCTAAAAGCACCTTACAAAGAGCAATGACCGTCCTCGTCTTGCCCGAACCCGTTGCCATAACAAGAAGTGCTTTTCTTCGGTTTTTTCTGTCAAAAGCATCGCAGACCGCCTTTATTGCACCCTCCTGATAATATCTTCCTGCAATCTCTTTATCAATCATCACATTCTTAAGACTTGTTCTCATTCTGCGAAGGTTGAACATCTTCTCAAGATCACGCTTTGAATATATTGTAGAAACCTTTCGCTCGGGATATTGTCCGTCATCAAGCCTTGTTTCAAAGCCGTTTGTGAGAAATATTGCAGGTCGCCTGCCATATTGATTTTCCAAAATATCGGCATAAAGCTTTGCCTGTTGTCTTCCGATCTTCGGGTCTTTGCAGGTGCGCTTTGCCTCAACCACTGCGAGAGGCTTGTGGGTATCGTCATATAAAACATAATCGGCATAGCCTACCTCTGATTTGTTCGGCATACCGAGAAGCTCAACTTCGTTTATCCAGTTCTTGCCCTCAATCCATCCGGCATCATCGAGCATTGCATCAATATATAGCTTTCTCGTTTTGAATTCCGATAAGTCAAGGGGTTTTGGAACATAAGATTGCTGTTGCTCTGCACGACGCGCGGTAAGCTCGTCTTTAAGCGATTGATTCTCTTTTATAAGATCCTCAAGGTCAACCGTTTTTTCGGTCACAAACGAAAGAGCCTCTTCCGTTGTAAGAGAAAGAAGGGATTTATCAAAGTTATTCTGCTTATATTCCTTTGCATAGCAGCATGCAACAAAATCGAGGAAATAGAAAAGGTTTTCGATGCAAAGCTCTGCCTGCTCCTTTGATATCGTCTTGCCACCGTGAGCCGCATCGTTTCCGCGCTTTCGGATAAAAGTCATTCTGAAAAGTAAATCCTCGCCGACGATACTGCGGAAATCCTCATTGTCCATAAGTGATTGCAGACGTTCATCATATGGCATCTCGAGGTCTTTGTCCACCGAATACATCCACTTAATGGCAAACTCCATCGCACGTCGGCAATTTATCACCGACGCGGCAATGTCGATATGTAAAAGCTTCTCCGCAGATATTGCAACGTCTGCAAATGTATCAAATCCCGGGTCAAGCTTTAAAAAATCAAAGTTTGTCATAGAGTTCACTCCTCACTAAAAAAACTCTCCACTTTTTGAGATTTTTCTGTTGAAGATGGTAGTTGTTTAATAATATTGCGATAAAATGATTTTACGTCAAGATCGTTTAAAAGATAACGAACAGGATGATTTCGTATAGCGATGTCCAATAGCATTTCGATTTCTTCTTCTTCCCAAGACTCAATAGCGAGTAAGTCGCTCATAATTAGATGTGTTGTTTCAAAACTCTTGCTTCCGTCTAATGCAATTATTAAATCAAATCGTTTCCTTTTATTTTCATCGCTACTTCTTTGTATATCTTTTTGTTTTTGTTCCTTTTTACATGAGTAGTGAATGTTTTCAAGAACCTCATTTGAAGCAGTTCTGATTATAATTGCTTTTACCAACCTGTCTATTTCAGAATCTTCCGTATAATCGGCTGGTGTAAAGTATTTAATGCGGTTATCCTGTAGCATTTTGTAGACCTTTGATTTATCAAGGGTATTATTATCATATACACCAATAGAATGTCCACCATTAGCATTAACAAGCTTCATACAAGGTATGTCCGTGGCACTATCTCCAATATACACTATATTTCTAAATGGAACCCGAATATCTTCTGGTGCAAAATAGTCGTTCACTCCAGAATCATTCACATCTAATACACCTTTTCCTATTCTGAAAAGGAATTGTGTTTTATTGGTATAGTTTATGGCCTGCGCAGGCCATACTGCAACACCGCGATCATCGAACATAAAGGAACTTGCATATATTCTTTCGAATGAACCTGCTTTTGCAACAGAGGTTCCCTCGATCATTTCTTTAAGACCGGAAGAAATAATGTAATGTTCAACAATAACTCCATTTTCCTCACCATACTTTTTGATACGCTCAAACCATTCTTCTACGCCCGGATAAAGGGTAACTTTCGCACCATATTCTTCTAATGCCTGCTTGGTGAAAACAATGCGACCGTGTGCCTCTTGAACCATTTTATACATATATGCAAGATTGCTGTCCATTTCGTTTTTTTCAGCCATTGCATTTGACTCATTCCAAAATGCTTTGACATCACCTTTGTACACTTCTTGGATATATCCTTGAGCCTGCATGTCGTCCGGCGACAGCGTTTTGTCAAAATCATAGCATATTGCTAATACCGGCTTGCTTTCTTTTGTTTTTCTTGTTGCCAATAAAATCACCTCATTTCTTTTTACCTTTGTTAACGGAATTTCTCATCTGAGCTTGTCCTGCTGGAGAACGCATATATTCCTTCGCCATTGTTGAAATCAAGTCTGTCCCAAGTTGATTTTCCATTTCCTTTTGTTTTAATTCTAGTTGATGTTTATGCTCTATTTCCATTTTTTCTTTCTCCATCGCAAATTTCTCTCGCTCTTTTTCGATGTCAAGTTCGTGTTTTTTTACAAGTTCCTGAATGTCTGACTTCGATTGCCTGCGAGCTATAATACAACTTGTAACACCTGATATAAAAGAACACAATACAGTTGCAATGTATGGCATATAACTGTTCATAGTATATTCACCTACCCGAAATATTTTTGCATTAGTGCTTTTTTAAGAAGTTCTAATTTTTCAAGGCTTTTTTGTACTTCCAATTTTGATTTGTCGGTCTGTTTCACAAACTCAGCATATTCGTTCTGCAACTCTATTGGGGCATCCATACACTTTATCGTTAGCAAATTGGCTTTGGAAATGTTGTGCATAGTACCACTCGTTCCTCCAGAACTTTCTTTGATAGCTTTTCTTATATCCCTGTCCCACAGGAGTTGCCATAGGAAAATCGGATTGGTGTTTTCTTTTAGCACTGCCTTCCAAAGTCTATCAGGATAATACATATCATCAGGGGCATCAAATACATAAGAACAAGCACCAACAAGTTCAGGCGTGTTCATTCGGCTAATAATAACATCCCCAGTTTCAACCTTGTGTTCAGGGAGAGGCTCATAGTCTGCAGGTAAATATTTGTACTGCTCGGGGTCAAACCAACCGAAAGTAGCAGCACCAGTTTTAAGCACTTTATTCTTGCAAGGTTCAGTTCCTGCAAGACTTTTTCCACCTCTAAGTTCTGATATATATCTTGCAATCGTAGTAGTTCTTTCGAGGTCACCAAACATTTCGACAAATCGTGCTTTGACAAACTCGTCCAATTTTAATAGTTGCTCTTTCCGTTTGTCAATTAAATCTGTTACTTTATCGAGAACTGTAATAATCTCGGATTGTACATCTAAATCTACGTGAATTTTCACAGCAGTATTTTGAAAAATTGCTTTGTTAAGAGTTTTTCCCATAACAGCTTTATTGCCGGCATTTGTAAAATCTAACGATTGTAGTAAATAATAAGCATAATCGTTAAGTATCATTGGCGAACCTACTGGAACTGGTGGAATCTCAAAAGCCATAATTGCTTCATTTGAATATGCTGGACACTCCATTGTTGCAACCTTTGATACTTTCCCAACAGAAAGTTTAAAACTCATTATAACTGTATTATAGTTAATAGGTTTGATTCCAGTTTCTCGTATAGCCTTATCTGTGATATATTCTTTTGTATTTGTTATCAATTTGCCGTTTGAAGTCATATCTGCGATAGAAATCCATGGGTGCGTGCCATTTTCCCAGTATTCCAAATTGTTTCGGTCCGGCGTTTTCCCCATGTACATATCAAACAGTTCAGGTAATTTATATTCTCTTCTCATATAACTTTTCACAGCATTTCCTCCAATTCTGCGAGTCCTTTGGTTATCTCCATTTCAAGCTCATGGAGGTCTGCCATAATTTCTGCTGTGGAGGGGTATTCTACCGGAACATATTCCACTTCTTTATATTTATTGATGGAGAGGTCATAATCATTATTTACGATATCGTCTTTATCCACAAAGAAGCTTTGCTCTGTCTTTTCTCTATCTACTTCTTTATCAAGATTATGGAATCTTTCTATAATATCGGGGATATCATTTTCTGCAAGGGGGGATCTTTTATCATCAAGGCTGAATCCGTCTGCCTTCATATCATAGAACCAAACCTTGCCCGTTCCGCCGTGACCTGTTTTAGTAAAAATGAGTATAGCGGTGGAAACTCCGGCATAGGGTTTAAACACACCTGAAGGCATAGAAACAACAGCTTCAAGGCGGTTATTCTCAATAATCTCACGTCTTATTGCCTTATGTGCAGTTGAAGAGCCGAAAAGAACACCATCGGGAACGATGCAAGCGCACCTGCCACCGATTTTGAGTATGCGGAGAAACAGAGCAAGGAATAAAAGCTCTGTTTTCTTCGTTTTGCAGGTTTTGAGCAAATCTGCTGAAACTATATCATAATCAAGGCTACCCTTAAATGGTGGGTTTGCAAGAATGAGAGAATATTTATTTTTATCTTCGTTTTGGTCGGAAAGGCTGTCGCGGTATTCGATAATGGGGCTGTCGATTCCGTGTGTCATCATATTCATAGCACCGATGCGGAGCATTGTTCTGTCCATATCGTAACCGAAAAACATCGAATTCATATAATGGTCTTTTTTCTGCTTATTGAAGAAAATATCTTCCTTGTGATTATCCTTCAGATATTTTCCGGCTGAAACGAGAAATCCACCTGTTCCGCAAGCAGGGTCACAGATAATATCATCGGGGTTTGGTTGCATCATCTTAACCATCATATCAATGATATGACGAGGTGTGCGGAACTGACCGTTCACTCCGGCTGTTGCGATTTTTGAGAGCAAAAATTCATAAATATCGCCCGGGGTATCGTTCTCCGATTCCTTTGACATATTCTCATATATCCCATCGAGGGATGTGACTATTTTATCGAGCATAAGAGGAGTGGGGATTTTGAATATGGCATCATCCATATATTTTGCATATCCGCTGCCGCTTCCGCCAAGGGATTTGATAAAGGGGAAAACAAGCTCCGACACAACGGAATACATTTTCGCGGCAGGAAAATCATGAAACACCGACCATTTAAGCTGCGATGCATCAACCATTCTTCCGCCAATCTCAACCTCTCCCGAAAAGATGCTCTTATGAGGAATACCAAGCATAAGGCTTTCCTTTTCGCGTAGATTATCTGTTTCGTCAAGGTCATGGATGAACATAAGATATGTCATCTGCTCAACAACATCGAGGGGGTTTGTTATTCCGCCTGTCCAGAAAACTTCCCAAAGACTGTTTATTTTATTTTTAAGCTCACCTGTTATCATATCAAAAACTCCCCGATTATACATTTATTCAATTTATTATAACATTTTATTAAAAGTTTCGCAAGGAAAACACTTTTTTAGGCTTGTTCTATTTTTATGGCTTGTTTCATAGACTTTAAGCAGAAAATGAAAAGGAGAAAAGGCTATGATACATACAGAAGAAGCTTTACATAAATTCGGTGAGGCAATTCGTTATCTTCCCATGCGGCTTCGGAATGCGGCGATAAGGCTTTCTGATTCAGAAAAGGCAAGGATAGAGGAGTTTCGTCTCCGTGCCGGGCGTGGTTTCTCGGTATTTTCCTGCGGAGAGGAAAAGATTATAGAAAATGGAATTGTCTCTGTTGAGGACATTGTTTCTGTTCTTGACCTTGCAACAAAAAGCTCGGTGCACACGGCACAGAAAAGTATACGGGAAGGGTTTGTTACGGTGTCGGGTGGGCACAGAATAGGAATTTGCGGAACGGGAATTGAAAGCGGAGGAAGGCTCTCGGGACTTCGTGATTTTTCATCGGTTTCCGTGCGTATTGCAAAGAGTATTCCCACAGCGGCAAAAGGAATTGCGGAGGAGCTTATGGAGGGTGACAGATTCAACAATACTCTCATAATCTCACCGCCGGGGCACGGCAAGACAACAACACTTCGTGACCTTGTACGGCGACTTTCCGATTCCGGCAAACGAATATCTCTGGTAGACGAGCGAGGAGAGGTCGCAGCAAAGTACAAAGGTACACCTCAATTTGATGTGGGAAAATGCACCGATGTGATAGATGGTATTGACAAAGCAGAGGGAGCACTTCTGATGCTTCGGGCAATGTCGCCTGAGATTATCGCACTTGATGAGATAACGGAGGAATCGGATTGTGATGCCATATTCCACATAATGAACTGCGGAGTCGGGATTCTCGCTACAGCCCACGGCGAAAGTGCAGAGTGTCTATTTTCAAGACCTGTATACAACAGGCTTCAGCGTGCCGGTGTGTTCAAACGTCTTGTGGTATTAAAACGTCACGGTGAAAGCTTTGAAAGGGAAATCAGAAAGATATAACGGAGGATACTTCTTATGATAAAGATAATAGGAGCTATATTCTTAATCGGCGGTGCAACTATTATGGGAATGGGAGCATCTGCGGCTCTCACGTCTCGCGAAAAGAGTCTTAAAGGCTTTCTTGAAGCATTACATATTATGCATTCGGAAATAGGTGAGAGATTGACACCGATAGACGAGCTTATGAAAATACTCGCCGAAACTGCTTCGATACCCGTTTCGATTCTGTTTGAAGAATGTGTTCGGGAAATGACGGAAAAGCCTGATGTTCCCTTTTGCCTGATATGGCGAAAAGAGGTGAAAAGGGCGGAATATTTAAAGTTGAAACCTTCAGAGTCGGACACAATTGCAGCTCTCGGAAACGTGCTCGGGAGATATGGGGCGGATGAGCAGAAGCGTGGGATTGAACACACAATACGATGCGTTGATTCGATGCACGCTGCCGCCTCAGAGGAGAAAAAGAGACTTGGGGGGCTGTATGCAAAGCTCGGACTTATTTGCGGAATAGCAGTTGTTATAGTTTTTATTTAGACGGGGAAAGTGGAAAATGCAGGTAGATTTAATTTTCAAGGTTGCGGCAATAGGGATTCTTGTGTCGGTGCTCAATCTTCTTCTTGTGAGGTCAGGAAGAGAGGAGCAGGCGATGATGACAACCCTTGCAGGACTCATTGTCGTGCTTATGATAATCGTGAGGGAGATAAGCAATCTCTTTGACCTTGTGAAATCGACATTTGGGTTTTAAAAGATTATGGAAATTTTATTCAAGGTGTGCGCGCTTTCGCTTGTGGGAATATTTACGGTCAGCGGACTGCGGAGGAGTCTTCCTGAAATGTCTGTTGCCGCAACTCTTGCATTGCTTCTCGGTCTTGTGGCAGTAGCGGCAGGAGCTGTTGGAAAATGCGTGCTCTTTATATATGAACTTGCAGAAAATGCCGGTATATCTCAAAGTCTTGTAACACCTCTTATGAAATGTGTGGGAGTGAGTGTGGTTGCCAAAATCGGCAGCGATATGTGCAGAGACAGCGGAATGAGCGCTGTTGCATCATATATAGAGCTTGTGGGCGGAGCTGTGGCGATGGGGATTTCAATGCCGCTTATGATGACTGTATTGCAACGGATGGTGTGAGGATGTTTATGAAACAAATGATATGCGTTATGGTGTGCGTTTTTTTGATGACTTTCCCATGCTTTGCCTCGGAAGATTCCCTTACCGAGGTCGCAGAGATGGATGAGATTTCGGATTCCGTGCCGAAAGACACGGGGGATATAGAATATTCTGAAGACATTTCATTCACAGAGGGATTGTCAAAGATTTATGAGAAAATAAAAGAAGAGGTCGGTGACATTTTTACCGGAGGATTGCGCTGTGTTATGATGATAGTCGCGGTTTCTTTTCTCACCTCATCTGTCGGTGCGATTACCTTGACGGGAGAGTCAGGTGCGGCAAAAACCACAGCTTCACTTGTTGGTGCTATTGCCGTGACAGCAGTTGCATCGGGAAGCATAAAAAGCGTTATAGGTATGGGAGAAAAGCTTATTGAAAGTGTCAGTGTGTTTTCAAAAGCCTTACTTCCGACACTTGCCGCTGTTGAGGCAGCAAGCGGTATGCCCGGTTCGGCGATGGCAAAAGTAACGGCGGCCGCATTGTTTTCTGATATTCTGATAACGATGATTGACAAAATTCTTATGCCGCTTGTTTATGTAAATATATTTGCCGCAACAGCCAATGCGGCATCGGAAAATGCCGCATTAAAGAGGCTTTCTGATTTATCGGTTAAGGTGATTTCTGCAACTCTGAAGATTGTTCTCGGCGCGTTTGTGTCATATATAACCGTTACGGGGATTGTTGCCGCAAGTGCGGATCGAGCAGGTGTGAAAACTGCGAAGTTTGCCATAAGCGGTGCGGTACCTGTGGTAGGAGGTATAATTTCCGATGCAACCGCAACGGTGATATCGGGAACAGCGGTGCTGAAAAACTCTGTTGGGGTTTTCGGAATGCTTGTTATTATCTCATCTTCTGTTACGCCGGTGATAACCCTTGCGATAAATTATTTCTTATTCAGATTTGCATCTGTATGTGCCTCTCCTGTTATAGGTACGGGAATTTCAGACCTTTCGGAACGACTTGCATCAAGCTTCGGACTTGTTCTTGCGATGGTAGCATCGTGCATAACGGTACTTCTGCTTACCATAGTTATGATTATGCAGAGCACGGGGGTGACGTAAGTTGTTATGGGGTATGTAAAGGGTTTTGTCGGAGCTGTTGCTACAGTAACGATGATAATGGCAATAGTAGCTGTGGTAACTCCGAAAAATGCCGCCGGACGTGCTGCAATGCTTTGTGGGAGCATTCTTCTTATGACGGTGCTGGTATCTCCGATGAAGGAGCTTGACCCGGCTTTGTTTTCTGAATACGACAGGAAGATTGAGTCGGAAATAGAGACGAAAGCGGAAATGATGCGACAAAAGGGCGAGAGGCTAAAAGAAAGTATCATAGAAGAAAATCTTCGCACATATATATTTAAAAGAGCAGAGCAATTCGGGATCAGGTGCGATGCACAGCCGGAATATTTCAATGGTGAGGTCTGCTCTGTCACAGTAAAGCTTGAAAATGAAAAGGATGTGGAAAAAGTGTCGCAGATACTTGTGGAAGAATGTGGGATAGCGAAAGAAAATCAGACGTTTGAGGTGTCGGAATGAATTTGAAGAAAATGGATTTTTCAAAGGCAACGGGATTTGTAAAGAAGTATAAATATGTCATTGTTGTTCTTGTGGTTGGAATATTTCTTGTGGGATTTCCTTCGGGAAAAGAAACCGATCAGAAAAGTGTCTCTTCTGACACAATGGAGTTTGATGTTGGAGAGTTTGAAAAACGGGTGGAAAAAGTTTTATCCGAATGTGAGGGGGTGGGAAAGGTCAATGTAATTCTGTCCATTGAATCGGGACCTGAAAAGGTGTATGCAAAGGAAGAAAAACAAAGTGAAAAGAAAGATAATGAGACTACAAAAGAAAGTGACAGAGATATAAAGCCAAGCATAATATCGGAAGGGTCCGGATATGAAGTTCCGGTGCTTGTGAAGGAAAGATATCCCAAATTCCGTGGTGCTGCCATTGCCTGCACCGGTGCAGAAAGTCTTGAGGTACAAAAGAGCATAATCGAAGTTGTAAGTGCACTTACGGGACTTTCCAGCGACCGAATAAGTGTGGTGAAAATGAAATGATAGGAGGAGCTTATGAAAAAGCGAAGTGCAATAACCGCCGTGATTATAATGTTTATCTGCGTTGCGGTATATCTTAATTGGAACACGATGGAGATAAAGGATGACAGAGAAAGGTTGAATGAAAATTTTGGAGAGACGAACTTTGTGGTAAATGATAGCGCTGAAGCTTCTGAGACTTCCGCAGAAGAAAACGTATCCGATAAAGAAAAAACAGAAGAAAGTTCGGATACGATGAAGAATTCCGGGGAATACTTTGATGAGGCGAGAATGGAAAAGCAAAAGGCAAGAGACAGCGCAATAACAACTCTTAAGGAAACGACGGCAGAGGAAAGCGTATCACAGGAAACCCGAGATAAAGCGGCAGGGAGCATAGAAAAGATTTCAACAAACGCTCTTGCGGAGACACGCATAGAAACGCTTGTTAAGGCAAAAGGATATGTGGACTGTGTTGCGTTGATAAACGATAGTGGGGTAAGTGTTATTGTAACGGCCCCGGAGGAAGGTTTAAGTCCTTCCGATATAAACAAAATCAAGGATATTGCGGTAAGTGAAACAAATATTTTGCCAAGTAACATAAAAATTGTTGAAATTCATTGAGCTTTGAGGTATACTTATAACAGAAAGACATTTATTTAAAGGAGCGTGAATGTTTTGGCTGAAGCAAAAGAATATTTGGCAAAGAATGATGACGCAGGTAGCATTGCCATTTCTGATGATGTTATTGCTGCTATAGCAGGTGTTGCAGCTGCAGAGGTTGAAGGTATTGCAAGTCTCGGAAGTGTGAATGTAGTTGATTTTATCAGCAAGAAGAATGCAGGCAAGGGTGTTAAGATTGCAATTGCAGATGATTCTGTTGAGATCACAGTTTCTCTTTCGATAAAGAAAGGTAATATTATTCCGACCGTTGCAAAACGTGTGCAGGAAAAGATTGCCGCTGCGGTAGAGTCAATGACAGGCATCGAAATCAGCGCAGTAAATATCAAAGTAGTTGATGTTGCATTTGATAAGGAACCCAAAAAGAAATAAGAGACTGCGACAGGTTCACAAATTTTTTACAAAAAGGTACTTGAAAATATTCCCTGCATAGTGTATAATCTTTAAAAATTGAATATGACAAAGGGAGTAATCGGCGCGTGGATTTTTCGCGCAGTAAAGTCAACAATCGGACTTTTGTCCTGGCTTTATTTTAAATGATGAGACTTATTTGTTTACGGAGGATATCCGGACAAATAAGTCTCTTTTTATATACAAATACTAAATACGAGGTGGTTTATAATGAAAGAGTATCTGAAAGAAAAAAACGAAGTTCTGGAAAAACTCGGCACAACGGAAAACGGTCTTTCGGCAAAGGAGGCTGAAAAGAGACTTTCCGAAAACGGAAAGAACAAGCTTTCTGAACCCGATGCGGAGTCAATGCTGCATCGTTTTATCAAACAGCTTTGCGAGCCGATGACAATTATTCTCATTGTTGCGGCGATAGTCTCGGGGGTTATGGCAATATATGAAAGTCATTTTCCAACGGATGTTATAATTATTATGGCAGTTGTTCTTATAAACGCAGTTTTAGGTGTTGTTCAAGAGAGCAAGGCTGAAAAGTCCATTGCTGCACTTCAGGAAATGGCATCGGCAACAAGCAAGGTTATCCGTGACGGTAAGCTTATGACGGTGGAGAGTGAAAAACTTGTGGTGGGTGATATAGTCGTTCTTGAAGCCGGGGATGCCGTGCCTGCCGATGGAAGAATAATCGAATGTGCAAGTCTTAAAGTGGAAGAAGCGGCACTTACGGGAGAGTCTGTGCCTGTTGAGAAGGTGTCCGATATTCTCACCACATCGAAAAACGGCGATATAACTCTTGGCGATCGCAAAAATATGGTGTTTTGCGGAAGTACGGTGGTTTACGGAAGAGGTCGTGCCGTCATCACAAAGACTGCTATGGATACCGAAATGGGAAAGATTGCAGATGCACTTACTCAGGCAAAAGAAGGGAAGACTCCCCTGCAGATGAAGTTGTCAGAACTCAGCAGAGTTCTAACAAAACTCGTTATCGGAATTTGCGTGGTGATATTCGGAATAAATATAATAAGAGCATACCTCTCGGGAAGTGGCGCGGGATTTGACACGGTAATAGATACGTTTATGATAGCGATTTCTCTTGCTGTTGCGGCAATTCCCGAAGGTCTTGCAACGGTCGTGACCATAGTTCTTTCAATAGGCGTTACCAATATGTCAAAGCGCGGAGCGATAATAAGAAAACTCACAGCGGTTGAAACACTTGGCTGTACACAGATAATATGCTCCGATAAAACGGGAACACTCACTCAGAACAAAATGACCGTGGTTGAGAAGTTTTCATATGATGAAAAGCTTCTTGCAACTTCGATGTCCATAGCATCCGATGCGGCTTTTGATATGGAAGAAAAGAAAGCTGTGGGTGAGCCTACGGAATGTGCCCTTGTAAACTATGCTTATTCTCTCGGTCTTGATAAAAATGAGCAGTCAAAAGAATACGTCAGAATCGGGGAAGCTCCTTTTTCTTCGGAACGAAAGATGATGTCCGTGGTATGCAGAAAAGGTGAGGAAATAATTCAGTTTACTAAGGGTGCTCCCGACGAGGTGCTCAAGTGCTGTGGTAAGGCATATATAGACGGCGAAGCTGTGGAGATGACGGAGACAATAAGAGAAAAAATTCTTTCCGAAAATAAAAATATGGCGGACAGAGCTCTTCGAGTACTTGCTTCTGCCTATCATATATATGAAAAAGAACCCGGTGGATATTCTCCGGAAAGCCTTGAAAAAGACCTTTGCTTTATAGGTCTTGTAGGCATGATTGACCCTGTGAGACCTGAAGTTCAGGCAGCTATTGAAGAATGTCGTAGTGCAGGGATACGCCCTATAATGATAACAGGTGACCACAAGGACACCGCTGTTGCAATAGCTCGTGAGCTTGGCATAATTGAAAGCTCGGATGAGGCAATGACGGGAGCAGAGCTTTCGGAGCTTACAGAGGATGAGTTTGACAAAGTTTTTGAAAAATATTCCGTCTATGCACGGGTTCAGCCCGAGCATAAAACAAGAATAGTAAAAGCTTGGCAGAAAATTTCAAAAATCACCGCAATGACGGGCGATGGAGTAAACGATGCACCGTCAATAAAAAATGCCGATATAGGTGTTGGTATGGGAATTACGGGAACTGATGTTACGAAAAATGTTGCCGATATGATTCTTACCGATGATAACTTTGCGACAATTGTTTCTGCGGTAGGCGAGGGAAGACGAATATATGACAATATAAGAAAATGTATTCAGTTCCTTCTCGCTTCAAACCTTTCGGAAGTCCTTTCCATATTCTTTGCCACCATTGCAGGCTTTACGCTCTTCCAACCGGTGCATCTTCTGTGGATAAATCTTGTTACCGACTGTCTGCCGGCATTGGCTCTCGGTATGGAAAAGCCGGAGGGCGATATAATGAAAAGACAGCCGAGAAATGCAAAAGAAGGTGTTTTCTCGGGCGGTCTGGGAATTGCCATAGTTTATCAAGGGATGATTGTGACTGCGATAACACTTATATCCTACTATATTGGCTACGATATACTTTATCCGTCTCATCTTGAAAAGTTCGGAACACTTCCGTATGATGCGGGGAAACTTGGAACTTCGATGGCATTTTTGTCTCTTGCATTTGCAGAAATTTTCCATTCCTTTAACCTCAGATCCCTCCACGGTTCATTATTCAAAATGAAAAAGCAGAACTTCTGGCTCTGGGGTGCGGCAATAGTCTCTTTTGCTCTTGTGACATTGGTGGTTGAAGTGCCGTTTCTTGCAAACGCTTTTGACCTTGCAAGACTTGATGCGAAAGAATATGGTGTGGCTCTCGGTCTTGCATTTCTTATAATTCCCATAGAGGAGACAATCAAGTTCTTTTTAAGACGAAAAGACAGAAAGAAAGCATAACAAACAGGCGGCGTGCAAACAACACGCCGCCTGTTTTTGTATGATATTAAAAAGCGAGGAAATAAGTGATAACCACAATACCGAGAATGATTCTGTAAACGCCGAAGGATTTAAAATCGTGTTTTTTGACAAAGCCAACGAGGAGCTTTATGCATATCATTGACACAATGTATGCTACGAGCATTCCGATGAGAAGTACCATAATTTCCGAAGAAGACATAACGGCACCTTCAAGAAGGAATTTTCCTATTTTGAGGATGCTTACCCCCACCATGACAGGGATTGCGAGAAAGAAGGAAAATTCGGCAGCTACTTCACGTTTACAGCCGACAAGCATTGCACCGAGGATTGTTGCACCGGAGCGTGAAGTGCCGGGGATGATTGAAAGCACCTGAAACATACCGATAAGAAAGGCTGTTTTATAGCTCATCTCACCAATATCGGATATTGAAGTTTTTTTGTTTAACTTTTCAACTATTATGAAGGCGATACCATAGACAATGAGCATTGCCGAAACGACCTGCCAGTTTTCAATCTGCTCCATAAAAGAGTCAAGAGCAAGACCGATGATTGCGGCAGGAAGGCAAGCGACGATGACCTTAAACCACATAGACCATGTGTCACGCTTTTCTTTGACACTCTTTGACGGGGCAAAGGGATTGAGCTTTTTAAAATACAAGGTCACAACGGCAAGAATTGCTCCGAGCTGAATCACATAGAGATAAAGATCGAAGAAAGCGGCATTGTTTATAAAGCTTTTACCGCCGGCTAAAAATTCTTTAACGAGAATAAGATGACCCGTTGAGCTTATGGGCAACCATTCGGTGATGCCTTCCACAATGCCAAGAATAATTGTTGTGATTATTTCCAAAATATATCAACCTCCCGGAAGAATTATATTATAAGGTGAGAGAAAAAATTACAGACGTTTTTCTGCTTTTTTAAACGCATTAAGAAATATCCAAAGAAGAATTATCTCTATGGGAAGCAGACCTATGTTTTTGAAAATGCGTCCCGGAAGAAGCGCCCAAAAACCATTTCCGTAAAGCTGTGAAAGCCATATTGTGTTAAGAAGAAGATTGAGGAATACATTTATAATAATACGGGAAACAATTATACGCCAAAGCTTAAGCTCATAGCGGTATAAAAGTATTGCGAAAACTGTTGCAGTCAAAGCTGTGGTAAGAGAAAAACCGAGATGCAGAGCACCCATAGGTCTCACAATATATGCCATAAGATCACAAAGAAAACCTGCCAAAGTTCCGGTGATTGCTCCGAATTGCATTCCTAAAACAGCTAAAACAAGAAAGGAAAAACCAAGCTTTAATTCCTGGGTTACAAAAACGGATAGCGTATTGATTGCAACATAAAGTGCAATGAGTGCGGCACATAAAACTATCGATTTTGTGCTTTTGAGCTCCAGTGCTGAGGATTTGATGCGATTGAAAAAAGAAATACGGTTTTGCATAAAAATAGTCCTCCTTTGTGAATTTTTTGAGAGACAAAACCTACACAAAGAGGACAGTCATTCGCAGCGGGATGCGGAAATATCACGGCAACAAATTTGTTTTCGTCCGTGTGACAACTCCCCGTTCACACAGCACTTGACCCGATATTTCCTACTCTGCCTTTTTGTGGTAAGAACAGTATAACACAAAAATAACCTTTATGCAACACAAGATATTGTGAATAAAATAGCAAAAAAGTATTTACAAAAGGAAAATGTTGTGGTAATATAAAGTTACCGAATAAATTATAAAGGAGGTTAAAAAATGCAGAAGACAAGATTCGGCATAAGTGCACAAGCATACGCAGGTCTCGCTTTTCTCTCAGGTATTATCAGCCCGATTATCACTTTGGTAATGACAGGTGCGGCACTCATCGTGGAGGAGAATGACTGGCTCAAGAGAATGGTTCTTAAGGCTTTCACCTTTGTTCTTTTCATGGGCGTAGCAGAGACGGTACTTGGAGATCTCTCTTTGATACGTGTAGGCAAGAGCTCCTTCGAGGTTTCGGCAGCAGGAGGACTTGTAGCCGGCATAATTGATGCGCTCAACGGCTTGCTCAGCTATGTTGATTCCGGATTTAATGCTGAGAAGGTTAAAGGCTTCTTTGGTCTTTTAGGTTCAATCGTAGGCGTACTTAAGGTCATCTTCCTCATTATCTTCGCTAAGAAGGCATTTGCAGGACAGTATGTTAAGCTTCCGGTTGTGGATGGCGTTATCGAGAAAAACGCTCAGTAATTTGGAATTTTCAAAAGCCTAATAATCAACCCCTCGGGTTTTATGCCCGAGGGGTTGTGCTTTTTATATTGCTTTATTTCTGCTTGTCGTATTTCAAAAGGTCGCGGATTTCGGTGAGAAGTTTTTCTTCATTTGAAGGTTCGGGATCGGGAGCAGGAGCCTGTGCTTCTTCCTGTTTGCGGCGCATCCTGTTTATAACCTTTACAACACAGAAGAGGCAAAATGCGATTATCACAAAGCTTATAATGCTGTTGATAAACTTGCCATACATAATCTCTACGGGAGGAATGGCTGTGCCATCTGCTGCGATCGAGCCTTCTTTAAGAGTGATTGCAAGCTCGGAAAAATCCGTGTCGCCGAGAAGGAATCCGACAAAGGGCATGATAATGTCGTTTACGAGCGAATCGATGATTGATTTGAATGCAGCACCGACTACAACACCGACTGCCATGTCGATTACATTGCCGCGGGCAATGAACTCTTTAAATTCTTTAAAAAACTTTTTCATTTTGTTTTTATCCCCGTTTCGTTATTTTTTATTTGTCTGTTATAGTTTCCTTGAGAGAGCCTGCAAGTCCTGCAAGTCCTTGAATATCTGACGGAATAATGAGCTTTGTTGCGTTTCCGTTTGCTATATCCTTAAAAGCTTCAAGCGCTTTGAGCTTTATGACAGAATCACCGGGGTTAGCCTCGTTTATGAGTTCTATGGATTTTGCAACGGCTTCTTGAGTTTTGAGAATTGCTGCTGCCTGTCCTTCGGCCTCAAGTATCTGCTTTTCCTTTTCGCCTTCGGCGTCGAGAATTTTAGCTTGCTTTGCAGCATCGGCACGGAGAATAAGAGCCTGCTTTTCGCCTTCAGCTTCAAGAATCTGCGATTGCTTCACACCTTCAGCTTTGAGAATTGCCTGACGGCGTTCACGCTCTGCCTTCATCTGTTTTTCCATAGCATCCTGAATCTCGCGGGGTGGAATGATGTTCTTAAGCTCAACACGATTTACCTTGATTCCCCATGGGTCTGTTGCCTCATCAAGAATGGTGCGCATCTTTGTGTTGATTGTATCGCGGGAAGTGAGAGTCTGGTCAAGTTCAAGATCACCGAGGATATTACGGAGTGTGGTTGCTGTGAGATTCTCAATGGCAGAGATGGGACGCTCAACACCATAAGTATAAAGCTTCGGGTCTGTTACCTGAAAATAGACAACGGTGTCAATTTGCATTGTAACGTTATCTTTTGTGATAACAGGCTGCGGTGGGAAGTCTGCTACTCTTTCCTTTAAAGAGATTGCAGGACGTGCACGGTCAATAAAGGGAATCTTGAAGTGAATTCCAACATTCCATGTTTCCCGGTATGCACCGAGTCTTTCCACAATTCTTGCCGTTGCCTGCTTTACAATAACGATATTTGAGATGATTGTAATAAAGACTACTGCGATGAGAATTGGGAAAACATATCCGATTTCCATCATATTTTTCTCCTTTCAACTTTAAAGTGATTTATTGAGAAGCTTTACTATAAGCTTGACTCCTTCGATTTTCGAAATGACAACACGGCTTCCTGATAGAATTTCTTCGCCGTATTCACTTCTGGCAGTCCAAGTTTTGCCTTGGATTTTCACAGAGCCGGTTTCTTCAATATTATCTATTTTTTCAACGACAACTCCCGTTTTTCCGATAAGCATATCAGCATTGGTGGGAATGAGGGTTTTATTGAGTTTACGCTTTATAAGGGGGCGAGTGAGAATCAATGCAAGAGCGGATGCGATAATAAAAACGGTTATCTGTAGCCAAACGGGAGCACTCAAGGCGGATGCGACCAGGGCAAGCAACGCACCGAGGGCAAACCAAATTGACACAATTGCAGGAGTAAGTGCTTCAACAATTGCAAAAAGTATAATGAGGGAAAGCCAGATGTAATTTGACAAAAAAATCACCTCGTTCATATTTTTAAATTAGGAAAGTTTACTTCTTTTCTTCTTTGTAGAGTGCCACGTTTGCTATGATATCACGCTCGGTATGAAGCATAAAGCTTGAGGCATCTTCGTTGTACCAACAATATATTTTTTTGAAATCATGAGGACCATCTTCACCATAAGCACAAGAAAGCTCAAGCGGTACTGATCCCATAACCTTCGAAGCTTCCGAAACACTCATATCAGACTTGATTGAAGGGATTTTGTTTTTGTCAAAGCGACCCGAGAAGGGGACAAGATTTCTTTTTGTGTTGAAAAAGAGAGTTTTTGCCTTTACGGAATTATCGTATTCATATATAATTGATACGCCTGCGGATTGTGTTTCGTTAAAATATGTGATGTGTGATACCTCACCGCCTTCATCGTAAGAAGGCTCTCCTTCGCCGAACATCTTCTCAACATCGTCACGGGTCATACCACGATCAACCTTATTGTAAAGGGAATAGGCTTCTTCGAGTGTTTTGGGTGCAGGCTTGTTGGGATCAACGGAGTCGTTAACGTGAGCGTAGTTGTCGGGAAAGCAGGCAGTTATTGTAAGTAACAACATAAATGCAAGAAAAAGAGTTGTAAATTTTTTCATTTTATTTTTCTCCTGTTAAAAAATATTTTCCTGAAAACTATCCTTATGATTTTCGGAAGTCCGGACATACTATTTGTGTAAAGGAAGTGGTAGTGTGAATATGAAACCGTTTTGCAAGGGCATGACGGCAGGATTGATTGTGGGAAGCACACTTGCAATTGCACTTATGCCGAAAAAGAGTAAGTCTTGCAAGGTGTTAAAGCACGGCACCGGCAAGATTTTAAAGAGCGCCGGAAATGTTATTGATAACCTTCAGTCAATCCTGTGAGGCAGAGAAGACTCTGCCTTTTACATATACGTTATATATTATATCACATATTACGCAAAATAGATAGAGAAAAATTTTTGTAAAATTATAAAAAAAGACTTGATTTTTTCTTTTTGATGTGTTATTATATTTAAGCTGTTTGAAGCAATATGCGCTGTTAGCTCAGCTGGATAGAGCGTTTGGCTACGGACCAAAAGGTCGGGGATTCGAATTCTCCACAGCGCGCCAGCAGTCCTTTTCAATAGAGAAGGACTGCTTTTTCTATGCTCTGAAATGAAAATACCGTCTGTCAAAATGCAGACGGTAAAATTTTTATTATTTTTTGTTTTTGATATTGAGAAGTCTTACAACCACCGGGCTGAGAAGAATATTTGAGCCAAGCTCAAATAAGAAGTTTGCACCCACAAGACCGAAAATCATATAGTAGAGCACATTTCCGCCGCCTGACCAGACTGCAAGTGTGTCAAGAAAGAAAATTGCACAGCCTATGAGAAAAATTCCGGTGTTTGCAATGGGGCAGACAATGGCGGCAACAATTGTCGCAACATAGGTGTTTTTGTTCTTCAGGAGATTGTAGACAAAGCCTGCGGCAAATCCACAACCGATTCCCTTTGCCAGCACGGTGATAATCGTGCCGGGAACATCTATTGCGAGAAATGCAGCAGCATCACCGCTGAGAAGTACTGCGATTCCGAAGACGAATCCAAGCCATGAGCTTACCCATACTCCGCAGGTTGCCGCACCGATTACAATCGGAATAAGCACCAGCGAGATGGAGAAGGGACCAAAGCGGATAAATGCTCCCGCAAGCTGGAGAACAATTACCAACGCTGTGAGTACTGCACCCAGTACTATGGTCTCGGTTGACATTCTTTTTCCTTGTTTCATAAAAAATTCCTCCTTGCTGTCGTCCGCTTTCTGCGGTACAACGCATTTTTAAATTTATATAATCTCCCAAGGAACAGGAGAAAATACACAAGAAAAATTCTATTTATTCTTTTTATATAATATATTTAATCCTTTCATTATAAGGTCGCTATCAAGAGTGATATTATGCTTACAATGGCGGATAATGGTAGGTGCAAGACCACCTGTGGCAATGACCTGAAATTCTTTTCCCATTTCCTCAAAGAAACGGTCAATCATTCCATCTATCATACTTGCATTTCCGAAAACAACACCTGAGCGCATACAATCAATGGTATTCTTTCCGATAACAGATTTCGGGGCCTCTAAACTTATTTGAGGAAGCTGTGCCGTTCCGCTTGCAAGGGCGGAAAGGGCAATACTTACACCGGGGATTATGGAAACGCCGATAAAAGTACCCTTTTCGTTTATAACCATCATTTTCGTAGCTGTTCCCATATCAATTACAAGGGACGGACTGCCGTAAATGTGATGTGCCGCAACGCAGGCACAGATAAGATCGGCACCCACGGAAGAAGGATTGTCGCAATGTATGTTTATGCCGGTCTTTATGCCGGGACCAACCATAATGGAATCAACGCCGTAAGCAATGTTTATTGCTTTTTTCATAACAGAATTAAGCGGCGGTACAACGGAGGAGATAATAGCTCCGTCGATGTTCTCCCTGTCTGCATTGTGAAGCTCCAGGATGCTTTTAATTTTTGTGGCATATTCATCCTCGGTTTTTGACGGGTTTGTTGCAATCCGGGCGACAAAAGAAAGGTCATCGCCCGAAAATCCGCCGAGGACAATGTTTGTGTTGCCGATGTCTATTGCAAGAATCATAAGAAATCCTCTTTTCGATATTCTTATCAGCTTTAGTATATTACAAAAAAAGGTTCGTTGTCAAGTGGGCAAAAACACAAATAAGCATTGACATTTTACCTATATATATTATATAATAACTAAATAAAATGGCGTATTGTGTCAGGAATTTTTAATCCGGAAAGAGGTTTTGAATATGAAAGTTATTTACAGTAACGGAACAGTCGGCGAGTGTCCGAAGGAGGAAGAACTTCACGTTCTTCGTCACTCTGCGGCTCACATTATGGCTCAGGCTATAAGCCGTCTCTATCCCAATGCTCACTTTGCATACGGTCCTGCAAACGAAAAGGGCTTCTACTATGATGTAGACCTCGGTGACGAAAAGCTCACAGACGAGGATTTGCAGAAGATTGAGCAGGAAATGAAGAAGATTGTAAAAGAAAATCTGCCCATCAAGCCTTATATTCTTCCCCGTGATGAAGCTATCAAGCTTATGGAAGAGCGTGGCGAGATTTATAAGGTTGAGCACATCGGTGACCTTCCCGAGGATGCAGAGATAAGCTTCTATCAGCAGGGCGACTATATCGATATGTGTGTCGGTCCTCACATCTGCTACACAAAGGCTCTCAAGGCATTCAAGATAACAGATCAGTCCGGTGCATACTGGAAGAATGATAAGAACAATAAGATGCTTACCCGTGTCAAGGGCATCGCTTTCCCCTCACAGCAGGAGCTTGAAGATTACCTCAAGCTTCTTGAAGAGGCAGAGAAACGTGACCATCGCAAAATCGGTAAGGAAATGGGACTCTTTATGTTTGCAGATGAGGCACCGGGATTCCCCTTCTTCCTCCCGAAGGGTATGCAGATTAAGAACGC
This sequence comes from Oscillospiraceae bacterium, assembly GCA_017435965.1. Taxonomy (GTDB): domain Bacteria; phylum Bacillota; class Clostridia; order Oscillospirales; family JAAYXM01; genus SIG480. Next base: position 13,697 of record JAFSEA010000083.1, on the reverse strand, counting down.
TCTCATCGAATACTGGAGAGAGATTCATACCCGTGATAACTATGTTGAAATTGCAACTCCCCTTATTATGAACCGTCAGCTTTGGGAAACAAGCGGTCACTGGGATCATTATAAAGATAATATGTATTCCACAACAATTGATGAAGAGACCTTCTGCGTAAAGCCTATGAACTGCCCGGGCGGTGTTATGGTTTATCGTTCAAGCCCCCACAGCTACCGTGATCTTCCTATCCGTGCAGGTGAGCTTGGTATCGTTCACCGTCATGAGCTTCGCGGTGCTCTCCACGGTCTTTTCCGTGTCCGTTGCTTCACTCAGGACGATGCTCATATCTTTATGCGTCGTGAGCAGATTACCGATGAAATCGTCGGCGTTGTAAACCTCATCAACGAGGTCTATGAGAAGTTCGGCTTTAAATATACAGTTGAGCTTTCAACACGTCCCGAAGACAGTATGGGTAGCGACGAGGATTGGGATGCAGCAACAAACGGACTCAAGAACGCTCTTGAAAAGCTTGGTCTCCCATATACCATCAACGAGGGTGACGGTGCATTCTATGGCCCGAAGATTGACTTCCATCTCGAGGACAGCCTTGGAAGAACATGGCAGTGCGGAACAATCCAGCTTGACTTCCAGATGCCTCAGAACTTTGAGCTTGATTATATTGATGAAAACGGTGAGAAGCAGCGCCCGATTATGATTCACCGTGTTTGCTTCGGCTCGATTGAGAGGTTTATCGGTGTTATCACAGAGCACTTTGCAGGTAAGTTCCCTGTATGGCTTGCTCCCACACAGGCAAAGGTTCTCCTTGTTTCAGAGAAGAGTGCAGAGTACGGACGGGAAGTCTATGAGGCTCTCCGTGCGGCAGGTGTCCGTGTTGAAATGGACAACCGTAACGAGAAAATTGGCTATATGATTCGTGAAGCACAGCTTGTAGGTCGTGTGCCTTATATGGTAATCATCGGTCAGCAGGAGGTTGAAAATAAGACTGTTTCAATCCGCTACCGTGACACAGCGAAGAATGAAACAATGAGCCTTGATGAATTCATCGCAAAGATAACAAAAGAAATCAAAGACAGAGTATAAAAAATGCGGCAGGTATCAGAGAAATTGATACCTGCCGTAAAGTTTTGTTTTTACATACCGTAAAGGCATACTCCCGTCTCACCGTCGGTTTCAAAAAGTTTTACTGAAACCATTTCGGTTTTTGAGGTGGGAATGTTTTTGCCTACAAAGTCCGGGCGTATGGGAAGCTCTCGATGACCACGGTCAACAAGGACTGCAAGCTGAATTGACTTTGGTCTTCCTTTGCGGAAAATAGAATCAATTGCAGCTCTTACCGTGCGACCGGTATAGAGAACATCATCGACTATGATGATGGTATACTTGCTTATATCACAAGGAATCTCACAACCTGCGGAATGGGAAATATTCACCTGTTCTGCAATATCATCACGATAAAGTGATATGTCAATATATCCAAGGGGAACATCAATGCCCTCAAACTTTTTTATATTGTCAAAAAGCCTTTTTGCAAGGGGAATGCCACGGCTTTTTATGCCCACGAGACAAATGCCTTCTGCACCGCGGTTTTTCTCTATTATTTCATGTGTGATACGGGCGAGAGAACGCTGAACTGCCGCATCGTCCATAATTTTTGCTTTAAATTCCATTAAAAGAAAACTCCTTCAACAAAGATTTTAAGTCCGATGAAAATAAGTATCACACCACCGAGAATTCCTGCCTTACCTGCAAGGTGATTTCCGAATTTTTTGCCGATAATAACGCCGGCAGTACATATGATGAATGTGACGGCAGAGATAATAAGGGCAGATGTGAGTGCCTCAATAAAATCATAATCTGAAATCGTAAAGCCGACAGAAAGAGCATCAATTGAAGTGGCGATTCCCTGAACAATAAGGGCTGCAAAGCTTACTCTTGATATGCTGCAGCTTTCGTCTCCGCCGCAGCGGATTGCCTCGATAAGCATATGCCCTCCGATATATCCCAACAGAATGAGAGCTATCCACGGGATAAGCTTATTGAAAAACTCAAACTGCTCGGCAACGGTATGGACACAAACCCAACCGATAAGTGGCATTGCCGCCTGGCAAAATGCAAAAATTCCGGCGATAAGAGCTACTTTGCCAAAACGCATTTTCGGCTCGGTAAGGCCGTTTGTGAGAGAAATTGAAAATGCATCCATAGAAAGCCCGACACCGATAAGTGCACTGTTTAAGAAAAAAGCAATTGTGAGAAAACTCATTTTTGTACCTCTCAAATGTGTTTGAGATAAAATTATAACAGAAAATAAAAAGCAAGTCAATCGAAAAACATTATGTGATGCTTATTTAAGTGTTGACAATTGCGACAAAAAATCGTATAATTCCTACTTGTAGGAAAAGTATAACTTTTGCGAGGTGGCTTATGAAGGGTAAACACATTTATGCCCACCCCGGGGGCAAGCATATTTTCGGAACCGTGAAGGTGGGGGCAAAAGGTCAGATAGTTATTCCCAAAGAGGCAAGGGAATATTATAACATTTCAGAAGGCGATACACTTTTGGTGCTGGGAGATGAAAGAGGGATTATAGTTTCAACTCCCGATGTTATCAAAGATGTAGCAAACAATATATTTAAAGGAATGGAAAACGATGAATAAAGTTATGTATGAAAAACTCGGTATAAGTAGTGCAGTTGCGGAGTTTTCGGAGAAGATTTTGGAAAAACTCAAGCCAAGATTTGATGAAATAGACAAAATCGCAGAGTATAATCAGGCAAAGGTAACTCTTGCAATGCAGAAGAAGCGTGTGTGCGCTGAATGTTTCGCAGGCTCTACCGGCTATGGATACAATGACCGTGGAAGAGAGACCTTGGAAGAGGTTTATGCAGAATGCTTCAATACAGAAGCAGCTCTTGTACGTCCACAGATTACCTGCGGAACTCATGCTCTTGCAATAGCACTTTCCGCAAACCTTCTCCCGGGAGATGAGCTTCTCTCACCGGTAGGTCGCCCATATGACACTCTTGAAGAGGTTATAGGAATACGTGAGTCAACCTGCTCACTCAAGGAATACGGTGTTTCATACCGTCAGGTAGACCTTCTCCCCGACGGAACATTTGATTATGATAATATAAAGAAAGCGATTAACGAAAAAACAAAGCTTGTCACCATTCAGCGTTCAAAGGGATATCAGTCACGGCCGAGCTTTTCGGTCAAACAAATCGGTGAGCTTATAAAGTTTGTCAAGGAGATAAAGCCAGAAGTTATATGTATGGTTGACAACTGCTACGGCGAATTTGTTGAGATTATTGAGCCGTCGGATGTGGGGGCGGATATGATAGTCGGCTCACTTATCAAAAATCCCGGTGGCGGACTTGCTCCCATCGGCGGATATATATGCGGCACGCAGAAGTGCATTGACAGATGTGCATACCGTCTCAGCGCACCGGGTCTCGGTCAGGAGGTGGGTGCAAGCCTTGACACAATGAGAAGTCTTTATCAGGGGTTCTTTATGGCTCCCACGGTTGTTGCAGGAGCTTTGAAAGGTGCAATCTTTGCGGCAAATCTCTATGAAACTCTCGGCTTTAAGGTTGTTCCGAATTCCACGGAATCACGCCACGATATCATTCAGGCGGTGGAGCTTGGAAGCGGAGAAAAAATGGTTGCTTTTTGTAAGGGAATACAGGCGGCAGCTCCCGTTGACAGCTATGTAACCCCCGAGCCCTATGCAATGCCGGGATATAACTGTGATGTTGTTATGGCGGCAGGTGCATTTATTCAAGGATCGTCAATCGAGCTTTCGGCAGACGGACCGATACGTGAACCATACACAATTTTCTTCCAGGGAGGTCTTACCTGGTACAATGCAAAGCTTGGAATAATGATGTCTCTCCAGAAGCTTCTGGACGGCGGATTTGTTACATTATAAATAATATAAAAGGAGAAATGAAAAATGTGGATTATAGCAATAATTGCAATGCTTTGCTGGAGTGGCTCCGACATATTCAGCAAAATCGGTTCAAATCAGGAAGACAAATACAGCCATTATAAGGTGGGGATCGCTGTCGGTCTTATAATGGGAATTCACGCACTTTATTCGATAACCTTAGGTGGTGTACCCTTCGCATTCTCGGACATTATCACATATCTCCCTGCATCCTTCTTTTACATACTTTCAATGGTTATCGGATATATCGGACTCCGCTATATTGAGCTTTCCATCTCATCACCTATATGTAATGGCTCAGGTGCAGTTGCGGCACTTCTCTGTATGGCGACTTTCGGGGTTACTTTCATTGAAAAAGAGGGTAGTAATGAAGTGTTTCTCAACACGCCGATTATTATTGGTATAGCACTTATTATAGTCGGCATAATAGCTCTTGGTCTTGTGGAAAATTACGAAGATCCCGAGCTTCGCATCAAGCGTCAGGAAACTGCAAACAGAAAGTATTCAAAGAGCATCTTTGCAATTCTTCTTCCGGTTCTGTATTGTATTCTCGATGCTTGCGGCACCTACGTCGATGTGCTTATTGCCGGCAAGTACGAAGCAGCTCTTGGAACAAGTGGACTTTATGGTGAAGGTGTTGACCTTGAACTTCTTACCGGTGATATTCTTAACACCGCATATGAATTTACTTGGTTTGCGGTGGCTGTCATTTTTGCAATTTATGTATTTGTTATCAAGAAACAGAAAATCGTACCGAAGAATGATGCACCAAAGCTTATCGGTGGAATTTTCGAGACAGTTGGTCAGGTTTTCTATATGATGGTTGTTGTTGCAGAATCTGTTCCGGGTCTTGTTATCATCTCGGCATACTGCGCAGTATCCCTTGTATGGGGAAGAATTTTCCTCAGGGAAAAGCTTTCGTGGAAGCATTATCTTGTGCTCGCCGCAATTTTTGCAGGTATTCTCATCCTCGGATACTTTGACGTGTAATAAAAAATGCAAAAGGATTGTCTCGGCAATGTTTGGGATAATCCTTTTTGTATATTTCAGCAGAAACTACAATGCAGATTACTTGACTTTTTCTGCCATAAAATATATTATATAGGTAATGAAATTTTATAAGGAGAATTATGTATGAGCAATTTAAAATATCTCTGTATGACACCTGACCTTGACAAATCGGGAATCTCGGTTGTTTTACATACAGAAAAAAATGTAAAGAATGTAGCTTATAAGATTTGTGATGCTGATGCAAAGGTTGTTTCCGAGGGAACAGCTTCGGATAAGAGCTTTTTTGCGGCAGTTCCGAATCCAACACTCTGGATGATTGAAAATCCCTACCTTTACACCTTCTCTGCAGACATTACTTTTGATAACGGAGAAAAGGAAGCTGTTTCCGATACCTTCGGTATGAGAAGTCTCGGCGTAAAGGGACGTGATATCCTTCTCAACGGCAAACCCTTCTATATGCGTGCAGTTATCCGCGGCACAGTCTGCCACGACCACGAAAACATCCTCGACCTTGATGAAGAGGAGTTTTATGCAAAGTTTATCCGCACCGCAAAGGAATATGGCTTCAACACAATCCGCTTCCATTCACGTATCCCCTCAAAGGCTTGCTTCCGTGCCGCCGATAAGCTCGGTATGTTCGTTCACATTGAGCTTCGTACAGGCGATGATGAGTATAACAACCTTGAGGAAATGGTAAACGGAGTTGAGGTTTATGTTTCCGACGACAAAATCCGTGAGACAGCATATGACCTTATGAACCATCCCTCATTTATGGTATACTGCATCGGAAACGAAATAAAGCACCCGGGCTCAAATCCCCGTGTAGAGCAGATTGCAAAGGTTATTAAGGATACAGACCCCTCACGTCTCTTTATCGATACTTGTGCTCACGGTGAATTTGACCGTGAATATGTTGAGTTTGACGTTCAGCATATGAGCTACTTCTATCCCTTCGGTAAGAACCATGATATGTTTGAAAATACAGATAACCTCCTCGTTTACGGCTCCTGCACAGGTCTTGATACCGTAACGGAATCCGACAAGGAAGGCGGAAAGATCACCCGTGCAATCGTCCCACAGCGTCCCATTATCGCTCACGAGGTCTGCCACTATACTGCTCTTCGTGATTACGACACACTTGCAAAGAAATTTGAGGCTGCAGGAAAGCCTGCTCCCTGGTGGGTTGAGGAAGAAAAGAAGATGATTGCTGCAAAGGGACTTGAAAAGGAATATCCTGAAATGTTCCGTGCAAGTAAGGCATTTCAGCTTATGAGCTGGAAGCTTGCTCTTGAAGGCATCCGCAGAAGCCCGATTCTCCGTGGTTTCCATATGCTCCAGTTTGCAGATACAGACCGCTATGAAAACAGCAACGGTGTTGTTGACTGCTTCGATGAAAAGTCAGGCGTTGATGCAGAGCGTTTCCTCCGCTTCAACGGCGATACTGTTGTTCTTGCAGACATTCCCGTGCGTGCATTCTTTGAGGGAGAAAAGCTTATCGCTCCCATCTCTGCATCCAACTACTCGCAGGTTGAATATGGCAAATGCAACCTTACATATGACCTTGTTGATACAGAAACAGACGAAACAATCCTTTCCGGCGAGCTTAAGAATCTTGATATCGACAAACGTGGATATTTTGACCTCTGTAAAATCCACATCGTATTCCCTGAAACAGATAAGGCAAAGTGCCTCCGCCTCGTAGTTCGTCTCACCTCCGAGAAAACAGGCAGAGTTATTGAAAACGACTGGGATCTCTGGGTATTTGAGAATAAGCCTGAAAAGCTCGATATCAGCGACTGCGCATTTAACCTCACAAGAATCAACGCACAGTCAAGATATCAGAAGGTTGCACTCTGCCCGAAGAAGGATGAGAAGCTCTATGTAACAGACGTTCTTGATGATACTGTATTTGAAGAGCTTGAGAGAGGCGGAAACGTTCTTCTCTTCTACCGTTCACCGCTCACACGTCACGTAAGAGACCGTGAGGCAGTTGCAGATAAATATACCTTCAGAACAACCTGGGCACGCTTCAAGGCTGTTATCTGGGATCGAGGCACAAACTACGGCGGTCTCGTACATAAGCCGGAGGCAATAAAGGGCTTCCCCCATAAGGGCATTTCCGACCTCCAGTTTGCACGTCTTATCGAGGATTCTGATAAGATTATTCTTGACAGCTTCCCTGTAAAGGTAAAACCTATATTCCAGGAGACAGACAAATCTACCCGTGACCGTTTCGATGCATATGCAAATTCCTTTAACCTCCCCGAGCTTCAGTATGACAGAACTCTCCGCCGCTTCTCTCACATCTGCGAGCTTAAAGTAGGAAAGGGTAAGCTTATCGTCACGGGTCTCAACTTCTCGGGTCTTGGCACACAGCTTCCCGATATCTGCGGAATGTTTGAAGCACTTATCAACTATGCAAAGAGCGATGCATTTAACCCGGATGCTGAAATCAGCGTTGATGCACTTCGCGAGCACCTTCTCCACAACAGCACACTCGGTCCGGTAAGAGAGCGTATGATGACTCAGTACTGGCAGCTTGATGCAGAGCCGGTTGAAAACATCAACTACTGGACAGAATCAAGAAAATACTGTGAAGAGGGAGATCGCCTCGGTCAGAAGCTTAATTAAGGAGAAGAAAGATGCTCTATAAACAGAACCTTCATACCCATAACCACTATTGTGACGGAAGCGGAACTCTTGAGGAGTTCGTTCTTCAGGCAATGGAATTCGGACTTGATACTCTTGGCTTTTCCTGCCACTCCTATCAGTATTTTTCTCCGGTTCATACAATCAGTGAGGAAGATACGGTTAAGTATAAGGCGGAAATTGCGGAGCTTAAGAAAAAGTATGAAGGAAAAATCCGTCTCCTTGCAGGACTTGAGGTGGATATGCTCTCTCGTCCCGATGTCAGCGGACTCGATTATACAATCGGCTCGTCCCATTGGATGAAGCTCGGTGATGATTTTGTAGAGTTTGATAAGAAAATAGAAATTTTTCAGGAAATTCTCGATAAGTACTTCGACGGTGATATATGGAAATTTCTCGAAAAATACTATGGAGAACTTTCAAAGCTCTCGAGCCACGGGAAGTTTGATATTGTAGGTCATTTTGACCTCGTAACACGCCACTGTGAGAGTGAACATCCCTTCTTTGACAGAAATGATAAGCGACATCTTGACCTGGCTTTTGAGGCAGTCCATACCATTGTTAAGGATATAAGGATTTTTGAGGTCAATGTAGGTTGCTTTGCTTATGGTACGAGAAACACTCCGTATCCGATGCCGGCAATCATTAAGGAAATCAAAAATGCAGGTGGAGCTGTTATTATAACAAACGATGCCCACGACCCAACAAAGCTCATAGGTGGTCTCGACCGTGGCGTTGAGATTATAAAAACCTGCGGCTTTGATGAAGTTATGATTATGACAGACCACGGCTTTGACGGAATGAAAATATAAAAGATACAGTCACTATCCGCAATATCACGGGTGGTGACTGCTTTTATTATCGAAAAAATTTTGGTAAAAACGGGGAATTTGTCCGATATGTAACAAATATGTGTTGAAAAGCTCATAAAAGTATTCTATAATTAGAATGTAATGTCATGTGAGACAGAAAGTGAATTATCAGGAGGTACATATCAATGTCCAATCAGAATAAAAGCTGGCATGAGCGACTTCACGCCACAATGCCCCATGGTTCAAGCACAACTTCAAAGAATCCTGTATATCTTCCCGATGAGCCTGAAATAATCGTTCGCGGTAAAGGGTGCCGTGTTTATGACGATAAGGGTAGGGAGTTTATTGATTTCAGAAACAGTCTCGGCCCTGTAACTCTCGGATATTGCTATCCTGAGGTAAATGAAGCAATTAAAGCACAGCTTGAAAACGGAATCGTCTTCGGTCATCCCACAGCACTTGAGGCTGAGGTTTCCGAGATGTTCTGTGAGCGTGTTCCCTGTGCAGAGCAGGCAAAGTTCTTAAAGACCGGTGGTGAGGCTTGTGCCGCTGCTATCTATATTGCCCGTGCATACACAGGTAAGAACCACATCATCCAGATAGGCTATAACGGCTGGCTCAATACTCTCGGCGTTGGTGCAAAGATTCTTCCCAACCAAACATCTATGGAAAAGCCGGGCGTTCCTGCTCAGATCAGCGCTCTTTATCATCCCACAAGCTGGAACAACACAGAGGCTATTGAAAAGCTCTATGCTGAGTATAACGATGATATTGCGGCAATTATTGTTGCGGCGGATTACAGAGATTTTGAAGCAGGAAGAACTTTCTATCCCTGGCTTCGTGAGTTCACAAAGAAGCACAATTCACTCCTTATTCTCGATGAAATCGTAACAGGCTTCCGAGTAGCTCTCGGTGGTGTTCAGGAATACTTTGGCTTTAAGCCAGACCTCTGCGTATACGCAAAGGGTATCGCAAATGGTATGCCTCTTTCCGTCTATGCAGGCTCAAAGGAAATTATGCAGACCTGCAAGATGCCCGGTTTCTCAATCTCCTCAACCTACGGCGGAGAAACTCTTTCTCTTGCGGCTTGTCGTGCAGTTATGCAGGTGCACGCAAAGCACGATGTTGTAGGTCATATTTGGAAACAGGGCGAATTTGTATGGGGCGAGCTTGATAAAATGCTCGTAGAGAAGGGAATTCCCGTTCGTATGATGGGCGTTGCACCTATGAAGCAGATTGCAATTCAGCCGGATGCACCTGCTGATATGCACAAGCGTTTCTTCTCTGCCGCATATCGCAACGGCGTATCCTTCTATAACACATCCTATGTAAACTTCAGTCATAAGCGTGAAGACCTCGAAGAAGTCCTCCAGCGTATGAGCCGTGCAATCGAAGAAATGTAAATATCAAACAAAACCTGCGATGTCCCCCAACCGAGACATCGCAGGTTTTGTTATTTCAATGCCTTTATAAGTTCTGAAAAGCTATCCATAGCACTTTCTAAATTTTCCATGATATCCGCTGCAAGCACATCAGGATCAGGGAGATTGTCAAGGTCTGCTAAAGATTTATCTTTAATCCAGAAAATATCAAGACTTGTCTTATCACGGGAGATAATATCATCATAGGAGAATTTTCTCCATCTGCCATCGGGATTTTCTTCGCTGTAGGTTTCACATCTGCTTGCAAGATTTCCTGAATTATAGCATTTTACAAACTCATCCAAATCGGTTTGCTTAAGCGGATTCTTTTTAAGCGTAAAATGAATGTTAGTTCTGAAATCATAAATCCAAACATTCTTTGTCTGAACATCAGGACTTGCAGATTTCTTTTCAAAGAAAATAACATTTGCCTTTACACCGGGCTTATAGAATATACCTGTCGGAAGTCTTAGGATTGTGTGTAAATCACAAGTTTCAAGAAGCTTCTTGCGGACAATTTCACCGCTTCCGCCTTCAAACAAAACATTATCTGGAACAACTACCGCCGCAGTTCCTCCAACCTTCAAAAGTGTGTTTATATGCTGAACAAAGTTAAGTTGTTTGTTTGAGCCTGTTGCCCAGAAATCCTGACGATTATATACCAAATCCTCGGTTTCCTGTTCGCCATCTTCATTTTCAAAAGTCAAAGATGACTTCTTGCCGAAAGGCGGATTTGTCAACACATAATCATACCTTGTTCCGGGGTCTGAAAGAAGTGAGTCGTTTCTTGTTATTGGCACTTCGCCATTCAAGTCGCCAACGCTATGCAGGAATAAATTCATAAGGCACAGACGATAGGTTGCACGAACCAACTCCCAACCGTAAAAGGTTTCAAATTTAAGTTTTTTCTTTTGCTCTGCATTAAGGCTGTTGTTGGACTCAATATAGCTTTTGGCAGAAAGCAAGAATCCCCCCGAACCACAGCAAGGGTCAACAATGGTCTTGCCTGGTTGCGGTTTAACGCACTCAACAATAGCATTGATTAAAGCACGTGGAGTAAAATATTGACCTGCACCGCTTTTGGTATCTTCAGCAACACGTGAAAGAAGACTTTCGTAAATCTCACCCTTTACATCTTCTGCCATAGACACCCAGTTTTCAGAGCCAATCATCTGAATAACTCGGCTTAAAATTGCAGGCTTTGTAATTTTGTTTTGTGCTTCTGTGTAAATTTCCTGCAAAATACCGCTTTTCTTTGCAAGAGTTTCCAAAATATATTTATATTTTTCCGCAAGCTCGGCACCGCTTAAAGAAGATAAGCTCTCCCAAGTGCAATCAGCAGGAATACCCAAATCACGCTTATAAGGCGGTTTTGAATATTCATCAGCCATCTTTAAAAATATTAAATATGTAAGCTGTTCAAGGTAGTCGCTGTTGGAAACGCCATCATCCATTAGCACCCCTGCCATTGACCATATTTTTTGTGATATGTTTGATTCAGACATTATTTTGACTCCTCTTCACTTTGTTTTTCTATTTCTCTTTTTAATGAAACCTCACCTATACTAATCTCTTTAAAGCAAGGAACTAAAGGTAAAGCTATCCCTATTCCCATAAGAATTAATCTGTGTGTAGAAAGAGTATAAACCCCGAAAGCATCTAATAGCAAAATTAAAATACATATTGGAGGCAAAATATACCAGCACAATCTTTTTAATATATTAATATTATTTTCTTGCTTGATTTCCTTTTGTTTTATTACCTTTTGGTTGGCTCCGTTTATTAATTCTTTATAGGTCGGTAATGAATAATTATCCACCTTTTGCTCATAGTGATGTTCTTTTATGGCATCTGTGTAATCTGTATACCTAACTTTTCCATCTTGTTTATTAAAAATAGCACCTATAGCTTTCAACGGAGTATTAAATTCGCCATAATATTTTTTCAACTGCTCATATAGTCTGAATTCAACAGTTTTATCAATATGATGTAACACTTTAACCTCTATTAGCATAACAGGGATTTGTGTTTTAGTATCAACCACTACTATATCTGCTCGATAATTCTTGCTGATGGGATACTCTGCTATTATACTTTCTTGCGGATAACCACATTTTTTTAAATTCTCTATAATTGACGTTTCAAATGCTTTTTCGTTGAGAATAAATTCTTCCATAATTACACCAACTTTCCCTCAAAGGCTTGTTTTAATATGCTTTGCCTTAAACTTTCTGCTTTTTGCAATGATTCATTAACTGTTTGCTCAATTTTATCGCAAACAGACAAACGCTCTTCTATATCACAAATAACCTTTTCTTGCTGTTTTATGTCGCATATCGGCACAGAAAGATTTTTGATTTTATTAGTGCTAAGAGTATAAAGACCTGATGTAGAAGAAGCAATCTGTGTTATTTGTTTTCTTCCACAGGTGGACATTAAATAGTACAACGCGAATTTAGACAAAACTTGTTCCATTGGTCTCGCTTTTATAATATGGTTTTGATGTAAGCAATTTTCTATTTCATTATTCCAAATAGCAACTCTACCAATTTGATCTTTGCTACCATTACCTTCAACAAACAAAAGGTCGTTTCTTTTAAGTAGTGTTTTCTCAATTTCTTCAGGTTTTACGCCTATACTTTTAATCTCTGTAGTGTCTATATAATTAAAAAAAACATTTGCAACTCTAAGATATTTCCACCGTAAAGATAATTCATTCCGCTTACTATTTTTGGTTAATCCCCCTGTAACATCAAATAGGTCAGAAATTTTTTTATAACTTTTAATTCCCTCAAAAGCTTCTTTCAGCACCGCTTGGCGATAAATTTTAAGCTGTTCTTTGATTTTATTTAATTCTTCAACACCTTTGTCAAGTTTTGAAAACAGTTCTTCGATTTTTGTTACAATTCGTTGTTGTTCATCTAACGAAGGCAAATAAATATCAAACGATTTTAATAAATCTTGTTTTAAGTGCGGTGTTCCAGTACCTTTAACATTGGTATTTAAAACTTGATATTTCCCCTGAATAAAATAATATAGATAATTTATATCTATTTCATCGCTAACATCAATTCTTGCTAATGTTGATCCTACATAACCTGTAACAGCTTTACCTACTAATCCCGAACGAGAACCGTCACAAACAATTAATAAATCCCCATCATTACACGAAACACATTTTTCACCATCTGTATAATTATCTACTATTCCTGTTTCAAATACCTTGATATCAACATAAGGTAAGTAGATACCATTAGAATTTTGAACTATATTTAATGGTTTTTTGCCTTTGGTTAAGCTTATTAAATTTTCTATTTTTTTAAAGCTCATCTTAATACCTCTTTTTATTAGAAAGGTAAGTCATCCCTTTCTTTTATAACCTTTTTGCATTCAGCATATTCGTCTTTAAATAGGTTAAACCAAGGACTATCTTCCTTAGAAAATTCTATATCCCAATATAATGCTTCCGAATATCTGTCGTCGCCTGATTTGAGTCGTTTTTTAATATGCTTTATCTGATGTTGCGTTAATTCCAAGTCTGAATCAAATACAATGCTTTTAAAATATTCAAATATGTAATTCTCTTGTTCTGTATCAGTAGATGTTAGGCAATTAAACAATTCCCTGATGATTTCATTTTTATTACTTAATAAGTTAAGCTTTTCATGACTTGAAATCCAAGTCGCCAATGACCCCTTGTAATCACACCCGGCGACAGTATTTCCCATTTCGTCAATATTATAATCTACTCTGCCGTTCTTAATAGATCTCAACATCATGTTTTCTATGCGTAATTGAGCTAATTTATCTATTTCTGAGTATGTATTTATCATAAAATACTGACAATACATCCGAAG
>JAFSEA010000082.1 GCA_017435965.1 Oscillospiraceae bacterium | reverse complement strand
TTGCTGTCTGCATATGAAACGGGAACAAAGTAAATATTAAGTCTGCCGTACTGGGCATATGTTGTGTAAACCATAGAAGGCTTATATGTTCCGGAATTTTCAACCTTTGCCTTTAAAATAAAAGCATTGTTTCCGAGATTTGCAGTTTGCGCTCTGAACATTGCACCGCCGAGTGAATCTGCTTGCATTGTGTATCCGTCCATTCTATGACAGATACCTGAATACATCCATTCACCGGTTGATACCGCAGTATCAAGCTGAGTATATTTCTTCATGTTTCTCATATCTACATCAGAAGCAGCCGTATTTCCGTTTACCGCCTCCGCAACAAAAGAATATACCGGGTTCTTCGGTTCGGTTGCGGTATTGGACGTGAGCGTGAGCATTGAAAGTGAGCCGTATGTCTGTTCCTTGGCTTCATACTGTATGGAGCCTTCGTTTGCGATTACAAACATATAGTAGTCGCCTGCAAAGAGATACATATTTTCTGCAAAAGCATCTTCAACTGTTGAATCCGGATTTCCTTCGTAAGAAGCAACATACTTTACGGAAGCCGCAGGATCTGTCATTGATGCCTCTGCTATGACAGCCTGAATATCAGCGATTGCCTTTACATTCCATCCTTTAGCCGCAACAACTTCTTTGCTGACAAGGTATATGTCAGTTTTCTCTTCATAACCAAGTCCTATAGCTGCGATTTCCGGAGTATACATTCCGGATGTCGGAACTGTAATTGTAAACACCATTGCATTGGTATTGAGAGGCTGCTCTTTTTTCGCAGTACGGAAAAGGAGACCGTTATACTGGAAACCTATGTAATCCGTGCCTGTCTGAGCCTCATACTTCCAGTAACCCGTTGACCTTGTTCTGTCAAGAGTATAAGTATTGATTGCACTATCACGCACAGTAGGTGTGTTACTGACCTTATCGGTGTTGATATTCGGAGTTCCGTCAGGCTTTATAAGTGCTGTTGATGCAAAATCATATACGAGAGTTACACCTACGCTGCCTTCAGTTTCACCTTCAGCGAATACCGTTGGAAGAAGTCCTCCTATCATAAGTACTGTAAGTAAAAATGCGAGAAATCTTTTGGTTTTCATTTTGAATTCCTCCTTTTAAGTTTAGGGTACAAATACCTTATGTTACAATGCTACCACCTTCTTTATACTATTTCAACCAACATCCTTTACACATCGGGCAAATTTCCCCTTTGACTTTTCAAAAAACAAGTGATATACTTCATTTAGGTGGTGAATAGTATGCTCCCTCTTTTTAACGATACGATACTTCTTGACCGAATCCCCATAAGAGTTTCAACACAAGCCATAAGAAACAAAGACTATTTTCACTTTCACAGACGTATACAGCTGTGCTTTCTTTTATCCGGAAAGATGAAACACACCATATGTGGAAAGGAATATATTCAACAAGCAGGCTCATGTGCATTTCTTCTTCCTTATATGCCGCATTTAATGGACTCAAGCGAGTCAGAGGATACACCAATTCTTGCTCATATATGGTTTCACGAAGATTTTTTAAAGAGCTACGGATACAATTTTTTGTCTTATGGCGATTATGCAAATTTTAACGGACACAAAATTCCCACAATGTGTGATTTCCAAAATCAAGGAGACGCTCCTGCCCGAATCATTCACGAACTTATAAACGAATTTGCACGAGAGAAAAACCTCTCGCTCAAAAGGTTGGCTGAATTGATTGCGGAACTGTTTTCACTTGCCTGTACGGAACCTATGGCGGTAAAAAAGGATTCTCTGTTTGAAAAACAGCTCAAAGGAATTGAGACCTCGGCAGATTATATTCAAAGCCATTTCAGAGAGAACATATCCCTTGATGAGCTTTGTGAGGTTTCCGGAATGTCCCGCCGTTCCTTTACGCATCATTTCAAACGCATCACAAAGCTCACACCTGTGCAATATATGCTCTCTGTGCGACTTCAGACTGCATTCAAGCTGATTATGGAAAAGAAATTATTTTTTGATGAAATTGCAAAACGGACAGGACTCGGAAGCCGAGCAAATCTCGCCCGTGTTTTTCAAAAAAATCTCGGCACCACACCGACACAATTTGTGGATGAATATATAAAAAACACAACCCACTTCCACGAGCAATCAATATACAGCCGCTACAAGTGGCTGTATGATCTGAAATTTGATTTTAACAATAACTGAAAACACAAAAGCACTGCGCAGACCAAATTTTGGTTGTGCAGTGCTTTTTCAACATCGCTTGTTGCAATAACGTCATCGATTTATTTTTCTGTTTTTTATCTCTTCAAAATATTGTCTTGTTGTTCCGGCAACAAGGTCGGGAGCATATTTAGGACACTCCGAAGGCTCTGAAAACAGTTCATAATATCCGCTGCATTGTCCTGTGTGGTCACTTCCTCCGGAAATGTAAAGTCCTTTTTCAAGTGCCATTTTATGTGCCTCTGCCTGTTCTTCTTTCGTCAAAGCGTTCCAGACCTCAAGACCTTCTGCTCCCATTTCAATCCACGCATCCATATATTGGAGCTGTTCATGAGGATGGGCAATTATTGCAATTCCGCCGGCATCACGGATAAGCTTGATTATCTCATAATCCTGCTTGAATTCATAAAGAGGCGTAACCTCATGACGATGCTTTCCGAAAAGCTCTTTAAAGTACCAACCGTGGTCTGCCTGAGTCATAAGTCCTTTTGCTTTCAAGGCACGGAAAAGATGCTCATTGCAAAGCCACATAATACCTTTGTTATACTCAAGAACTTCCTCCCACTCAATTCCACGGATTTTCCCCAGACGGACACCACGCTCAAAAAGTACCCGTGTCTGATCCGCTTCACGCAAGCTCATCTCTTCAAGATACTTTTTCATTGGCGGATATTCCGGATCGAAGTGAAATCCGACTATGTGAAGTCCTGCACGATTTCCGAACTTTTCATAAAGCAATTTCGATGGTGCAGTAAATTCCGCACCGAAAATACATTCCATTCCCTGCTTTTCACATTCTGTCTTTAACTTCTCATAGCCCGTAATTGTATCGTGGTCAGTAAGTGCTATTGCTCCATAGCCCTCCTTTTTCGCCGCAAGAACAAGCTCCTCAGGCGAATAGCCACCATCTGAATGTGTGGAGTGAGTATGTAAATTTGCATACATCTTCATTTTCTGAAGTCTCCTTTGATTCTTCTTACATCGGATAAAGTTCCAGAAGGACTACTGAATTATTTTCCATCATAAACTCGTAATTCGAATTTTCGGGAGATATCTCGCCTGCCGATTCTGCTTTGAGCGTTGCAAAATCATATATTTCTTTTGCTCATCCGTCGGATTGTCAGGACAGCCCAGCTCTCTGTATTTCTCAATGGCATTGGCGTGTTTTTTGTCAATGATATATTTTTCAACTCTGTATGCTCTGTCAATTCCCAAAAAGCGGAGTGGAACTTCAATTTCAGGAAGCTCGTTGCGAAGTTCCTCATCTGCATACGCAAACAAAACCGAAATATGTCCGTCTTCGTGGACCGTCGGCATTACTGACACGTGCTCGTGAGTACGCCTTGCATAGAATGAAAGCTTTTCCTCACCGAGCTTACCGGCAAGAACAAATGCATTGTAGATTGGCTTCGGAAAAAAATTGAGAGTGAAAAAGTTGCGGAGTCCCGAAAAATCAGCCTTCATTTCGTGCTGACCGGAGAGACAAATCATCATTTTCTCAAAAGGTGCATCAATTTCATCGAGCTCTGTGAGCAATTTTACAAAATACGCCGAATAGACTTCATTTTCCCTAAAAATCGCTTTCGGGCAATCTTCAATGTTCAGATAGCCTTCGCTAAGTGCACCCCATTCATCCCACACAAGAGGAAGATTCCCAAAGCCGCACAGCTTTGTTATTTTTGCTATTGTAAATGCATTGTAAAAAGACCCCCGGACACGAAGATGGCTTATACCGTCGTTCAGTTTGCCGACGCTTGCACCGTAAGAGTGGAACGCAATGAAGTCGAGCTTTTTGTTATTTTCACGGACGTGATTTAAGAAAAGCTCGAGAAATTCAAGGTTATATCCCGACTGAGCAAGAGCAGGTCCACCGATTTGTATCTTACCACTTACACTTGTCACACCTGCTTCAAAAGCATCGTAGAGCTTGCAATATTCGGAAAGCCTTGCATACATATCAGGGGCATCGTTATAGAAAAATCCCTTGTGATCCGGCTCATTATAGCAATGAACACGCCATCCCGAAACGGTCTCTTCGCCGTATTTATCTATTATGTGCCGAGTATATTGCCTGCATATTTCTTCCCATTTTGAATAATCGGTGACTCTGCTGTTGTAAAGCATCTTACCTTTATAGCGAGTTTTTCCCTTTTGAGCTTTGTTTGTTATATCCGTTCTTTCACAAAGCCATCCGGGAATAAATGCATAAACAATATGAGGCTCAAATCCCTTTGAAAGAAGATAATCAATACGATAATCATTAAGCTCGTAATCCGCCGTAATTTCGCCGTTTTCGTCCAGAGAGAAGATGTTCTCCATCATTGAATAGATACGGACGGTTTTTACAGCTTTGTCTTCCGCACATTTATCAAGAATACGTCTGCCCCAGTCATCCTCAATTGCATCTGTGGGATGAAACACTATATGATTCCAGAAATTACGCAGTTTCTTTTCTTTTTTATCGCAAAAAATCTTAATCATCAGAGTTCTCCTTTACTTCTCAGCCTTATACGCCTTATACAAATGCACGATGTGCATATCCTCCTCCATATCAAGACCGTGGCTTCCTGCTCCGCCGTCAATTTCGTGGCAACCATGATCCATAGCAAATCCCACAAGGGTATTATGGTCTTTCCAATGCTTTGCAATCATATCGGAAAACATACCAAAGGTGCGTGAATTTGCTTTAATCTCCGCAAGCGCTTCGATACCTTCAGGACCTACACGATGCATTGTGGAATCATAGTTTTTGTTATAGACAACAATTAAATCGTGCTCATCTCTCAAAATAAGCTCTGCCGCTTTAGCATTGACCTCTTCAACCGTATCATAAACAAAATAATCCATATCACGCTCGAGATAAATTTTTGCAAGACTGCTTGCGCTGTCTGCAACGATGGCAGCACGCTTACCTGCACGTATAAGTGCATCAAACAGCGTGTCAATAGTGATAACAGGCTTTACATATGCCTTTATTCCGTGGACATCCGGACTTGCACCTGTGTACATAGTACCAAAACACACAGGGGTGACCGACGGCATAACAGCATTCAGAGGAAGATGAAGCTCACATCGCATTTCAACTTCCTTAAAAAGCTCCGGATATTTTTTATATATCCACTCAGCTATTGCATCCGGATTGAACATAAACACACGGTCTGACTTTTCTCTGCCGAACACTTCGTCAATGTATCGACAAAGCAAATCCGACGGAGCTTCGGCACACTTACATACATCTATTCCCATAGCATAAGAAAGTGACGCACAAATATTTTCTATTGATTGTCTTTTTATATCTTCACTCATAGTCTGACACCTCAATTATATAATGAATTTACAAGCTCAAGAAGTTCTTCCTGAAGCTTCTCCGCAGTTCCCTTGACATAGCGTGCTGTATTGAACTCATATCCGCCATCATATGCATCCTCCGTAGGATAATATCCCTCGTAACCGTTTGCACAACAGGATATGAAGGACAGCTCAAACCTTGAATTATCCTTCACAAAATTCCCGAGCCTTGTAAAAGGCTCACCCGGATATCCGGCAAAGACAACATCACCAACAGAAACAGCTGTAAGGCTTAACACCTTTTCAGCCGGCGCATCATTGAGCGTTGCGATGCGGCAAGCCTTTGGAATGTTCATCGGAACGTGTTTTTTTAGTTCCTGATAGTCTTCGTCTGTATCAGGTGCGGCTTCTATGTATTTTTTATAGGTTAAAAGCGCATCGGAAAGCTCCGATTCATCGCCTTTATTGTGAAAAACGAGAATATTTTTCTGTCCGAAAGATATTTTATCTCCGGAAAGCTTCTGCAAATCGCCATATTTTTCAATGACAGACATTGCAATTTTCTTGCCCATTTCGGATGCCTTTTCATACCTGAGAGAAGCATCCGGTTTTGGCTCTTTTATATTTCTGTTGTTTGTATCGCCCTGAGCACCATTGATGTACATACAACAAGAATCCGGAATCATCTTTTCGTAGGTATCGCGAACAAACTTTATATAGTCCGCCGAAACCTTATTTCCTCCGATTGTATCGGGATGAACCTGAAAATTAACAATACCGATTTCAAGTTTTCCCTCACGTTTTATAACAAGAAGTAAGGACTCTTCATCTGCTTTGCCGATTGGTCCGACAACGTCCGTACTCAGATGCGGAGGATTTGTGCGAGTACTTCCGTCTTTCATTCTGTAACGTCTAATAAAGGCAACATTTTCTACTCTGCTATGGGTGTAATACATTTCAGCAGAAGACAAATCCTGCAAGGCAAGCTCTGCAATATCACAAAGCCGTTTTGTCAGAAACTCTGTATATTCAGGATTCTCAAATGCAACCATTTCCCCATCCTCTGTGTGGCATGCATCATTTGCCACACACGGTGCAAGGTGCGTATGAGTGCAGGAAACAAAAACACCTTCGGGGGCTATTCCTATTCTCTCAGCAATAAGTGAACGAAGCTTCCACATATAGCTCTGATTTATTCCGATTATATCTACACTAAAAACAGCGGCACGGTCTTTGCCATTATCAAAAACTGCGGCACTTGCATACAGCGGATCAAGAACTCCATCCGCTCTTCTGGTATAGAAATATCCGGAGAGCGTTGTTCCGAGAGCCGGTGTTATGTCAAGTCTTGCAAAACCCACTTTCAGCATTTTACAAACATACCTTTCCTGTTAAAATAATTAAATTCGTCTCCGTTAATCTTTTATAATTGAGAAGGGTGAAAAAATCACCCTTCTTCAAATCATTTATTCACATAATCAAGAATACGCTTTATGAGCACTGCAACCTCTGCACGGGTTGTGTTGTCAAGAGGTGCAATGAGACTGTTTTTGCCATTGACAAGCCCTGCGGTAACAAGTGCCGAAACTGCTTCTTTTGCATATTCCGCGACAAGATCGAAATCGTCGTAGGGAACAACCTGTGTGTCGTTCCGTTTTTCGATTTTTCCAAGGGCGATAAGCGCACGATACACAATTACCATCATATCCTGACGTGTAATAAAGTTTTTCGGTGCATACTTATTATCGCCGATTCCACCTACAATGCCTGTGTTTCTTGCGATTGCAAGTTCTTTTGCAAAGTAGTCAGAAGCCGCAACATCTGCAAAATTCTCTTCGTTGTCGCTTGAAAGACCGAATGCACGAACAAGAAGAATTGCAAAGTCAGCTCTCGTGATTTTAGATGCAGGCGAGAAGGTTGTTTTGCTTGTTCCCTTGATGATACCCTCATCTGCAAGAGCGTTGATTGCATCTGCAGCCCAGGCGTGGTTTCCAAGGTCTGTGAAGCGAACATCTGACTCTGCAGGCGGGAGGATAATATCCTCCCCTACATCGGTTGAGGGTTCTTTATCATTTTCCTTTTCATCCGAGGGTATTGTGGGAGTGGTTGTTTCACCGCCTCCTCCGCCGCCTGTACCTGCGGATGTTGAACCATAAACCGTCACCTTAAAGTGAATTGTGCTTTCTCTTCCGAGTGAATCACGTGCAGTAACTGCGACATGGTTTTCACCAATCTGCGACGAGGTTGGCTTCCATGTAAGAACTCCGGTTTCCGAATCAAGACTTGCACCACGAGGTAACGTTGTTCCCAGATATTCAATAGAGGGATCTTCAACAACCGTACTTGTTGCTTTTATTGTTACATTTACAACACTTCCCGATGATGCGCTGATTTCTCCGTTAAACGGAGCGATTTTGGGATTTCCTGCATCTACAAACGAAGTGGGAATCACAAAGCTTTGACCTTCAAGAATGTTATATACGTAACCTGCCTCGATATTGTATATATCTTTGTGGGCTCGAATCAGCGAAACTGCTCCGAGATCAAGACGCACACATCCGCTTGCGAGATCTTCTGCCGAATCTGTTGCTGACTCAATATGATACACACCATTCTGTACATCGTCATTGTTGATATAGATATATTTTCCTTCCAGTTCAGACAAATTATCACAATCAATTGCAACATCGATGTAGTTGTAAAGGTCAAGTTCTTTCTGATAACCCTTAACTGTTCCTGTATATCTTTCTGCCGCCCCGGTTGCACTTCCGTCTGCGGATATGATATCACCGTCATTTACATAACGATAAATGGGAGTTTCTCCACTGAGGGAATATACACCCACAAAGCCACGGAACTTGAATACATCGTTTCCGTTTTCTGCCTTATCTTTTATGGTGTATATAACTGAATTGTCGGTAGCGTAAACAACGTAGTCTACTCTTCCCGATACGTGAGTTATCTTAACTGCACGTGCCATATTGCCCGATGAAACCTCTCCTGAAACTTCAACAGGTTCTATGGACTCGATATATCTTTCATTTTTGTATGGCTCATAAACAGTTGTGAACAAGCTGTCAAGGTTTGTTCCATTTCTGTGAACAAGTACATAGTCAAGCATTTCGGGCATTGCGGCATTCGCTGTTTTAACAGGTACCATACCGCCGACTATTGCAACCTCATCAGCGTTGAAATTGTTTATCTGAGTCATTCGGAGATGAATGTTCTTATTGTCCTTTACAGCCTTGCGATAGTCTGTTATTTCAAAATCTACCGCGAACTGATCACCGACAGTCTTATCCTGACGTACCTTTCTCATCCACGTATATCCACGAGGATATCTTGTGGTGTAAGACGAACCGGATGCCGGAGTGTCGGGGTCTGCACCGTAAGGAACATTATCACCCGAACAGACAGAAGCGTATGTTGCACTCGGATCTTCCCATGCAGTCATTTCTTCAAGACCTTCGGCAGGAACTGCATTTTCCGACTGTGCGTGGAAGCTGTAGGTGTGTTTGTCGCCACCCGTTACACGGAAGAAATCAACGCCATAAGAAATCTCATCGTTTACCTTTACCATTACAAGACTACGACGATAGTTTTCTGTCTGTGTATACGCATCATTTGCTTCAACATCCATAAGTTTGACAAATCCGACATCATCAAAGTGCTGAGGTCTTCCGATTGTTCCTGCGAAGCCCGCCTGGTTATTGTTGTCTACAGATACTGTGTTATGTGAAATCGTTGCGGATACCCACTGAATTCTGTTGGGGTCGCTGCCTGTGTTTTCAGGATATCCGAGATCCGGTGCAAGGTTAAGACCATAGGCTTCAACACCGAGATTCAGTGCATCCTTGTGAGCGTGTGCAACACCTGTGGTTCCTGCATAAATCCAGAAGTCACGCAAGGTGTTTTTCGCTGTGGATTCGGATACAGACTTATAATTTGAGCCGTCACGGAGAATTGAAAGACCGTAGCCCGTCATCATCTCGCTTATCGGTTCCGGGTTATCCTCGGCATAAGCGAGTATTTCATCCTGAATTCTTTCAGGGTCTGTTTCAAGTATTCCGTAATTCAGGTTCTTTACCGTCTTTCCGTTTCTCAGGTAGATATACTGAGCAAGACGCTTCTTCATATCCTCATCTTTGTAATGCTTGAATGCACTTATCCATATGTCAATATCGCTTGAAAACTCTGCGCCCGCCGTTGACATACTGTCACCGACGTTTACGTCCTGAGATTCAACGCTGACAATTGGAATGAATGCCATAAACATCTGCATAAATTTCGGATTGTTTACCGGATTGTATTTCGGGTCACCTTTGTAGAAGGTCAGATATTCCGCCATTGTTGCAAGACCATCGGGCTGTGTTCTGTTGTAGTGGGGTCCCGATTCGTTACCCATACCGTCACGGTCGATTACATCAATAAGCTGTGATGCAACGTTTGCACCCGAATATGCTCCTGTCTGTGAATTGAACACTTCTGTTTCGTAGAGCCAGTCAAGCATCTGTGCCGAATCAGGTTCACGGTCAAGCACAACTGCCGTTGCGGAGATTGTTGCCTGAATCATACCGAAGTTACCCTTGATTCTGCCTGCTTTTGCCGCATCAAAAACATCTACAAGAAGTCCGTCCCAGTTATCCCAGATACGCTCAGCACTTGATTTGCTGTTATCAAGACCAAATTCAGCCGATTTGCCTGAAAGGAAGTTGATTACCTGTGAATCTCCGATTGCGGGATAGAATGCATCGGCTGCAAGCGCTATGCTTTCCGCAAGATAGTTATCAGTTATCTTTCCCTGAATCTGACCGAAGCGGGAGCCGCCGTCGGAGTTCATCCATACACGGTTGGGTGTGTTATAGTTTAAAAGATCAAATTCATGGTATACGTCTGCGATTCTGTCAAGCAGAATTGCTCCTGCTCTTCCATACTTTATATCTCCGGTATAGATATATGCAGTACGCAATCTGTCAATTGCAGTTCGTGTCTCTGTCCAGAAATAGTTGTGATAAAGGGCGATATAGCAATGACGCTCTACTTCCTCATCGTTGCACATATAAGGATTTCCTTTTTCATCTTTCGGAATGTATCCCCAACCGTCGTCTACGCCCCAGGTCTCAACACTCTCACCGGGACGAAGTCCGAGACCGCCGTTGATTGTGTCTGAAAGTTCAGGATAAAGCTCATTTCTCAATGCATCTTTTTCACCGTTTGCGACAGCTATTGCATTGTTTTCTTTTGCAAGCTCACGGTTGTAGATTCCGTTTTCGTCAAGACCGCGTTTATACAGAAGAGCAAAGTCGTTTGACGGGAAATATCTCTTACAATCGGGACATTGTACCTTCCATGCACGCACGTAGGAATTTGATTCCCAACCGCCTGTACCGCTCTTTCCGTATTTACCTACTATATTTTCACCGCAATAGCGGCATATTTTATAGTTCGGGTCATTTGGCGAACCAATCTGACGTGAACGGGGAATTCCCTCTCTGGGGATGAGGTTATAAATCACCTCATAATTTTCAAGAATTCCCGCTGTTGCGTTTATCGCAGAGGTCTGGAGCTTCTTTGCCCATGTATACTTGGAAACGTTTTCAAGTACAGCTTCACGACGCTCATAAGTATAATATGTCGGCTCGCTTTTTCCGCTGTCAACCGTAACATTTATAGTTGCCTTTGCCTCAACAACCTCGCCTCTGTAAAGAGCTCTTGCCGTCACTTCAACCGTGCCGACCTTGAGTCCGGTAACCTTTCCCTTTTCATCAATGCTTACAATGGTTCCGTCGCTGAAGGAATATGCGATATTGTTTTTCGGAACGTCTATTGTGTTACCGCTTTCTCTTATAACGGAAAGTGAGCTTGAAACCGTTTCACGGACAAATATTTCGCCATCAACATTAAGCACAGCTTCTTTTATGGGAGTTTCGTCCACAGCTATGATTTCAAGTGTTCCCACAATAGTTGTTTTTCCATCAAAAACAGTTGCTGAAATTGTGCAATGTCCGTCGCCCTTTGAAGTGATAACACCGTTTTTGTCCACATCCACAATGGAAGGATCGGATGATTCGTATGTTATTGTAAGCTCACCTGACGGAATTTCAGTACCGTCAAGCTTTCGTGCAGTAAGCGTTGTTTCTGCAGTCTCTTCAAAGCCGAGTGTAGTTTTTTCTGCTGAGAAGTTGACTCTGTTGAGCTTATTTTCGCCATCGAGGATTATGCCGGTCAAATTGACCATACCATCCTGCGGTCCGACTTTTTTGTAGCACTCGAATACAAGTACATATTCTCCGCTTGTGGGGAAATCAATTATGCAAAGCTCTTCCGTTGCCAATGCCCATCCGCCCTGAGCAGGGTCAAGAAACGCAACTCTTCCGACACGTGTGTTAAAGTTCAATGCTCCTTCTATATCAGAAACGGTTGTTCCCTTAGGAACAACATATACATTTGCGATTTCACCGCTGTCAACGTGTGTACGTTTCTTTATACTTGCATTATATCTTCCTGCAGCAGGAACATTGACAGTAAATGCAACCCATTCACCCTTGGGAGGATTCAGTCTTGCACGGTCGTCAAACTTATATGCATCGCCATCTGCGGCTCCGAAGCTTGAACCGAACCACTGCCATTTTCCGTCTGTATAAGCATATGTCACACCACGGATATCCGTATCACGGGTTGCACCGGTATATTCAACCACGCCACCGGGCTCAACACCCTTGGGTACTACGTTTTGTTTGAGTGCGGCAAGATTTGAAAACGGTGTCCAGCCTGATTTTAAGACCGTGAAATCATATTCACATACAACGCCTGCCGGAGACAATGCATTTTCTGCGTCTGTAACCGTAATCTCATCGCTGAGAGTGCCGGTAAATTCATCGCTTGCGACAGTTGCATAAATCGTGGCTGTTCCGTTTGAAAGCTTTTTGATATGTCCTGTTTTGCTGTTTACGAAAGCGACCTCGGGATTTGAGCTATGATAGCTTATATAGGAATTATTGGCATCTACTTCGGACTTGTCGGAGGTGACGATTTTTGCTTCAGCCACACCTTCCTGAACGCCGGAAATACGTGCCGACATAACAACCGGGATATCTCCGCCGGTAGTGAGTACAAAATCACCAACAGAGCCATAAGCAGATGTAACTCCACTCTCCGCCGTTGCCTCGCCTGCGAGGAACGAGAAAACATATTTTCCCTTTTCGAGGTTGATTCCCTCGATTATATTGGGGGTAGGTGTTATCATATTGAATACACCGGCACCCTTGCCATAACAATCGTATGTGCCGAGATATGTTCCCATACTCTCTTTTACGGCTTCGGCATCTGCAGACTTCATTGACTTGTATACACCTTCAAATTCATCTGACTTGCACATATATACATCAACAGTTCCACCGTTTGCTTCAGAGATGCCGTTATATATGTGCATCTCATATTCACCGTTTTCGGGAACGTATACTTCAAAAGCAAGTGCGCTTCTTTTTGAAACCTGAATATTGTTTGTGCGAGAACGGAAATAACTTCTTACATCGTCTTTATACTTCATTCCCGCCATCTCCTCCGGTGTGGCGAGATTGCTGTCAATGAATCTGTAGAATCCGTTTGTATAATCATAGGTAAGACCCGTAAGCAATGTTGGAGGCTCGGCATCTGCACCCTTGAGTGCATAGCTATCGGAGCCTATGGAATAAATGATCTTTATTCCCTCTTCTCCCACGATAACATCATTTGATGCGGAAACGGTTCTTCCAAACTCATTCACAGCTGATGCCGTGATTGTTACTTTACCGTCTTTAATGGCTTTAATTT
Organism: Oscillospiraceae bacterium; assembly: GCA_017435965.1. Classification (GTDB taxonomy): domain Bacteria; phylum Bacillota; class Clostridia; order Oscillospirales; family JAAYXM01; genus SIG480. The sequence goes on along the minus strand of JAFSEA010000082.1, from coordinate 9,427 downwards.
CGCCGGTTTCAGAAACAGTTGCCTTGCGTGTGTCACTACTCTTAAAAGTAATGTCGTAATCTGCGGAGTTGAGAGTTGTCATATCACTGCCGTGAGCTACGACAGTCATAAGGGTTTTGTTCATAACCTGTGTGTCGAGCTTTTCCCTCTCAACAGTTGCAGAAATACCCGTGAGAATTTTTTTGTCTCCGCCATTGAGTGTCAAAGTGTGTGGATACATACGGAAACCGCCGTCCGAGCCGTCTCCTGTTTTTCCGCCGCCCTTTTGTGCACTTTCAAATACTATGTAATATTCGCCCTCTTCTCCTTCGGGAACAATCACCCAATCAAGCTCCGTGCTCGTATTGCGGCTTCCCTCAAAGCGATAATAGCATACATTTTCTCCGATCTTTGTTCCGGACTTATATTCCGAAGCAAGGTCTTTTGTGCCGTCTACCGGAAGAACGTATACGTTTCCGTAGCCGCCGGAAGAGTTGGACTGACCGTGATCAAGAGTTGCGCCATATCTTCCCGCAACAGGAAGATATACCTTGAACGCTGTCCAGGTATCTTTCTTTGAGGCAGCAATCTCAACGCCGTATTTGTGAGTGTTGACCGATTTTACATCACTTCCGCCAAACTCCCACAAACCGTAGGTATTATCGTAACTATAGTTTGCAAGAGCATTTCCTACCGAGGTATCAATATTGAAGTCATAAACAAACTTATATTCCGAAAGAGGAATATCCTCGGGATTTACAACCTCGCCCTCAATTACCGTAATTGTTACGGGAGAAGCTGTGAGCACATCTCCTGCCTCGTTTTTAAGAGATGCCGTTATCGCAACTGTTCCTGCGCCTACTGCCGTTACAACGCCGTTTTGAGAAACAGTAACCACGCCTTCCGGCTCTGTTTTGAAAGTAACGTCCGTATAATCGGAAATGTTCACGTACTTGTCATTCAAATCGCTTCCCACTCCGAAGAACGAAAGCTGAGCTGTTTTGTTTTCCACGGTGTCAAGCTCTGTTTTGTCAATGGTGGCGGAAAGAGAGTTAAGAACTGCACCCGATCCGCTGGAAAGCGTGAGAATATGCGGGTACTGATAATACATCTGCTTTCCGTCGCCCTCTGCAGTATCAGCAGATGTAACGAATACGAGATAGTATTCCGTCACACCCTCTGCAACAACAGCGTTGCTGATTGTTGTTTTTGCCGCTGAAACGTTTTTGGAGGCATTATAATATGCAACCTCGTCTCCTATCTGATAATTGGAATTTTTTATTCCGTCTTCAATAGTTACCGAGCCGTCTGCCGGAATAAAATACACATCACCCGTAGATTTTGAGTCAGCAGCATTTGCCGCTTTTCTCTGTCCATGGGTAAGAACAGCCGTATACGTTCCCGGAATTGGGGTTTTTACCTTAAATGCAAACCAATGATCCGATGTTCTGTTTGCCTTTGCAGGAAGTGATTCCAAGCCCCATTTATGCGTTACTACACGCATATCTGCAGATTCTCCTGCCCATTGCCAGGTTCCGTTTGTATCCTGATATGTCGTTTTTGTATTTATGTACTCACCTGCAGCCCAATCGAGATTGAAATCATACACAAAAGTGTATCCGTCGTTCGCAGCAACAGCAGCAACCTCGGGAATTATCGGGATCATAGACAGAAGCATACATAATGTGAGAAGCGATGCTAATAATCTTTTCATCTTTACTCTCCTTTTACGCAATTTTGTCTTTTAAAGCATCAATCTGCATAAATTACCTTGTATTCACCGTTTTCACTATAAATGAGGTAACCGCGTGCAACGGGATAATCCGATGTTGCCGCAAACTGACCGTGAGTGAAGTCATCACGCTGAGAACTCATCTTTTCTTCACAGCTGTCAACCGTGGGTGTAACTCCGCTATTGCCGAATATGATACCAACTTCAAGAATGTTATCCTTGCCAACCTGACCTGCATCATACTCAATCATCCATGAATCTTCTTTGTTCTTGTCAAGCATTATCTTTGCACCGTCATTTCCGTTTTCGGATGTGGAAATGCTTGTTGCTTCCCATATAAAGAAGCTGTATTTTGTTCCGTAATCCACAAGCTTACCGTCACGATACCAGTAGACCGCTTTGTCTGCTTCGCAGGTCACTTCGGTGTCATACTTGCTGTCCTCAGATGTCATAGTGAAGCTCTCGCCTGCTTCTTTGGTGACAGCATATGCCGTATCCTGTTTTGTAAACTCGGCAATCTTTCGGGAAATTTCACCGATTTTTCCGCCGTCTTTCCAGATATTTGCAAAGATATATCCGACAAGAGAAGGAACATTTTCTCCACTCGGCTCAACCGTTCCGAGGAACTCTCCGTTCCAGTTGTAGTACTCGGTAACTTCACCAACCGGTGCATCAATGTAAATTGCCGTAAGTGCAATGTTTGTCATTGCTTTGAATTTGTAGGTTTCTTCCGTTGAAACAAGGCGACCGTTATCGGCACTTCCGCGAAGCCATCCGCGGAAAACTTTTCCTTCTATCTCCTCTGCCGTGATTTCAACCTCATCACCAAGCTTATAGGTTGTGCTGTCAACAACGATGTTTTCACCATCGCCGGCATAGTCAACTGCAACGGTAACAGTTTTTTCAACGGAAATATCGGCAACAGAGATTTCTTTTGTAACCGTCTGAGTCTCACCTTCATATGTAACACTTGCAGAAATGGTTGCCTTTCCTGCACCAACGGCTGCAATGCCGCCTGCAACAAGCTTTATGACAGAAGTGTTTGAGCTTGTTATGCTGCCTACCGTGACTTCAGCCTCACTTCCGTCAGAAAGATATCCTTTTGCAGAAACGGTGGCTGCATCACCAACAGTAGTGATTTCGTTTGAAAGTGAAATATTTGCTCCCATATATACGAGGGAGTCTCCTGCAGTGAGGGTGAGCGATGCAGGGTACATCTGATATACCGCAGGATCATTTCCTTCTGTTTCAATCGGAATGCGGAAAACTATATAATGTTCCACATCCCCTTCTTTAACAACAAACGTACCGAGTTCGGTTTCCGCATCCCATTTATTGGCACCTGCAAGACCATACTCGACACTATCTTTTTTCTTGTAAGGATCCTCCGCATCTTTATCCATTGCAAGAACAGATGCCACGCCATTCGGTGCATCGTTTACAGGAATCCAGTATACATCGCCTACCGCAGCGCTGTCTTTTGCCTGTCCGTGAACGAGTGTTGCAGTATACTCACCTGCAACAGGGGTTTTCAATTTGAGTGCAACCCACATTCCCGGTGTTCTTGCATCTCCGCTTGAACCCGTTATCAGCATATGGTCTCTGTTTTCTCTCGACGCAGCAGCAGAAACATCAAAACGACTTCTATCCGCAAAGATCCACGACTGCTTTGTGTCCTCAAAAGTCTTTGAAACAAGAGAAGTATCTTTTGCCCACTCGTGATTAAAGTCATATGTAAAAGTATATTTTCTTTCTATATTTGCAGTTTTTGTGAGAGTAATATAAGACGGATATTGTGCTGCGTATTCACTCGCTGTATATGAACCATCGGTTATATTACTGTCCTCAACAGGTTTGCGAAATACAACGTAATAATCAGTTTCGTTATCATTTATTGTAATATTTTCAATATCTGTTGTGTTTTTCCAAATATTCTCTCCTGAATTACTGTATATAACATCATCACGTTCTTTGTAATTATCTACATTTTCCATTGCCATAGCACCGGCTATACCGGATGCAGCGTCAACCACACTTCCGGGAATAAAATAAACATCGCCTTTCAATTGGTAATCCTTATCAATTTTTGCATATCCAAGCGTTGCTGCGTATACCCCGGCTGCGGGCGCCTTAACTTTGAATGCATACCAAGCTCCCTGCGGTCTGTGCTTTGAACCACTTGCCCCTATGGTGATGCAATCGTGACCATTGGTGCTATTAGCTGTAGCTCTATATCCCGAGGTTATCCCTCCTGCAACTTCCCAGCCATACAATTCGTATGTGTTTTGCAATTCAGCCAAATTCTGCCCATGTGTCAAGTCCGGATTAAAATCATAGGTTACAGACTCGCTTGTTTCAGTTGCATTTGCAAAGGTTACCGGAAGCATTGCAGCTATCATGCAAAGTACCATAACCGTGCTTAAGATTTTTGCCATTCCTTTATTTGTTTTTCTCATCTTAGTTCTCCTCCTAAAATAATTTTAACAGTAATATATAAAAACGTGCAAAGCACAAAATTTACCAACTGTTACAGATAAAGCGTTTCACCTGCTTTTACGCACAAAGTTTCGTTTTCGCAGGAAAACCACACATCTGTTGCCGATGGATTTCTTATGATTTTATCATCCGCCGAAACCTCTGTACTGCGACAAGCTGTTATATAGTCATATAACTCTCCGTTTGTTGCAAACCATATCCGTTCATCGCCCGACAGAATATCACAAACGTTCTCGATAAGCGACCAGTTATTATTTTTGTCAAACTCATAAGAATGTCCGTAGATGTAGAGCAGATGCCCTGTATAGTAAGACATCTTTACAAGCCTTTCTGCATAGGAAATCGCATCGTTGTGATGGCATGTGGGATTCCATCGCATAAAGTCTTCAGGCTGACGGAAATTGCCGCTGCAATCTATTGTCCTCGCATACTTTATTCCGCCGGCACGTGCCGCAGAAACCACCTCATCCGAGTATGCACCGTTGGGATAGGACATTCCACGAACAACATATCCTGCAAGCTTTTCAATCTCACTTCTGTCATTAAAAACTTCCTTTACCATATCGTGCGCAGGGAGATATGGAAGTGTGAGATGATTTACTCCGTGGATTGCCATTTCATGTCCTTCATAAAGCTTTGAGAGCTTTTCGGGTGGAATTATATTTTCCATACCAAATCGCCCGGAGTTAATGTGGAATGTACCTTTGACACCATGGAGATTGAATATTTCAACGAGACGAAAATCCGCTTCTTTGGCATCATCGTAGCTCATTGTAACGGCACGATGTTTGCCGCCCTTATATTTATCAAAGCGTATCACGTTCAATCACTCTCCCTTTTTTTCGAGGAAGCGGTGGATAACAGGCCAAGCTTCATCGGGATAGAACTGATGCCCACCATTACCTTCAACGAGAACGCAGTCATCCTCAAGAGAAAGCATTTTATATATACTCTTTGTTACTTCAAAGGTCTTTCTCACTCCCTCAAGGGGGAAAATTGAATCTTCCTTTCCGCAGACGATTACAAGCTTTTTAGGCGCAATCAATCCGGTGAGATCTCCCATTTCAAAGTAGTTCCGTATTCCCGGAATAAAATTACAAGGACAATGATCCATTGCTATAATTGAATCTTCATATGTACACACGGAACAGGACGGGACGGAAATACTGATTCGGGAATCAATGCAGGAAGCATAGAAGGTTGCCGTGCCTCCCCCGGAATTTCCGAGGCAGATGATGTTTTTCTCATCGATATATTCTGAAAAGTATTTGCAGATAACATCAATAAGACGTGAGATATCCCACACTCTTTCACCGATTGCGCATCTTCCGAGAAGCAGCGTTGCCATGGAAGTATTCTGCCTGCGGCAGGATGGAGAACCATCTTCCGTGTGACCCGCACTTCCCATATATCTCTGTTCAAGAGTTACGGCGCAGAGACCTTCTTTTACTGCACGAACGGCAAAATCACGACCGCCAGAAATGGATTTGACATCCCTCTCATACTTCGGCTCTCCGAGCGAAATATGCATTCCCGTGCTATGACCTTGTATGCATATTGTTGTTGGAAGCTTTCCTACTTTTCCTTTCGGAATCAGGATGCTTGATGAAACAAAATAACCTTCTTCGCTTTGGAATTCAAAGTCAATTCTTTTGTAATCGGGAAACTCCTTTTCCTCACGAATATGAAATTCATCGTCACAGCTCTCAAAAGGAAGTCCCATAAGCTCAAGGAGCTTTTCTCTTGCCTTTTTTTGCCAAGCCGAAAAATCTTCATCGGAGTTATATCGCATTGACGGAGAAATTCCTTTTACCTTTTCACGGATAAACTCATGTGAATTATATATTTTCAAAGCATTCACCTCTCAGTCATAATAAGGATACTGCGGCATTTCAAGCTTTGAACGTATTGCCCTGCAGAAAAGGAAAAGGTCAAAAGCGGGGTGAATATCCTCCTCAACGCGGCAAAGATAACGCTCAAGTCCTTCAAATTTTTCTCTTGCACCTTCCATATTTCCAGATGCACCGAGGTGTATTACTTCCCACAGACGTGAGCATATCTCATAATGATAATAGAGATAAACCCAGGATTTTCTTCTGCAGGCGTTTCTCTGTGTCATATTTTTCTCAATAGTGGGCAAAAACTCTCGCAGTACTTCCGGTATTTGCTTTGTTTTTTCAGCAACCTCAGGATTATTTATCCAGATTTTCGGCTTGCTTCCGCCGGTTTCAAGACCATCTTCTTCAACACCGGTTTTACCTCCGGTACGGATATTTCCCGGGCAAAAAAGTTCAGAGAGCTTTTCAAGATATTCCCTGCACTTTTTGCCGTCAGCTCCGAATGCACCTTCAAAAAAGTCATCACAGAACCTGTCGTAGTCAAGGGATTTATCAAAGAGGGTTTCGCTCATCATAACAAGTGGAAGCGATGTAGGAAGATACATACGATGAGTCTGGTCGCTCATACAGCCCTCAAAGGAAACGGACCCAAGAGCTCTCATATCACGGTAAACCTCTTTTGAAACACGCATAAAAGCAGGATCGCAATACATATCGGTATAGAAGCGATATTCAAAGATAATGCTTGGAATATCACCCGACATAGCCTTCCAGTCTTTGTGCCACTTAAGGCGCAAAGCATTGTCGGGAGGAGTAAAGTTATTATGGACATACGGAGGGATTTCTCCGGTATATTCTCTGTTTATATAGCCCGTTTCATAATGGAGACCGATAGCCGCAAGGATTACAAAACGCTCCGGATTTTTAATGCGAAGCTTCACGGGCGGACGAACGGTTTCTACATAGAGTATAAATACTATTCTTGTTTTTGAACCGATTGCGGTAAGTGCTTCATCAATCTCATTGAGAAGCTGCACATAATGGTCGGATGGCGACATTTTCATACACTCGTCACATTCGCACCAGTTATTCTTTGAATCGGCAAGCCAGACGTGAAGAAAATCAACATAAGGCCGTTCTTTTACGTATTCAACACAGAAATCAACGAGGAGTTTTCTTGCTTCGGGGTTTGAATAGCAAAAATGTGTGTAGAAGGTTGAACGACAAAGACCACGTTCACCATTCAGCATTGCAAGATATTGCTTATGCTCTTCACGAAGCTCGGACTTCTCCTGAGCCGCATGGGTATGATGAATACCAAGCTTTTCAAACATCCATCCGTGTCCGATTGTGTGAAGCTGAATACCGGTCTTTCGGATATCTGCCATAAGCTTTTCCATAAGCTCTTCAAGCATTGCATAGTCGGTAATCTGTCCTTTTTTGCGAAGGATTGAATTTCCCACATGTCCATACCACTTATGCATATAGGAATATGGAACAAGACCCTCGATCATATACATATTCATACCGATTTTGGGAAGCCAATACACGGTATCACGCATATGCTCATAGCTTATGGCGCCCTCTCCGCACTCGCCTCTGAAAGGATGGTCTGCTTTTTTTCTGTAGCTGAAGGAATGTTCTTTCAGATTGCAGTATGGGATATACTCTCCACCTTCACCGGGACGAATAAAGCGACATCCGGCAGAAACGCAATATTTGTATATTCCCATAAGAATGCTTCTGTCGTTGCTTCCTGCAATATATCCCGAGCCATTCTCAATTTTTATGTCTATAATGTCATCCACAAAGGAATCCTTCAAATCACTTGTATCAAGAGAAAGTTCATCAAGGTGTGCAAGAACGATTGCATCTTCACAAAGAGACGGAGTTTCTTCACAAAATACAACTTCTGGCATTATCTCACAATCGATTATATGCCGGATATATTTTGCAAGCTCGGATGTGAAATATTCTGCAGTCTCACCTTTTCTGCTTGTCAGAATCTTCATTTTATACTCCTTATATAAAACCGTTACTTCTTGAGATTGTACATTCCAAGGTACTTGGATGTGTTTGCAATCATTCTGTCAAAAAGCTCGCGTGCCTTATCAAGCGGAAGACGAACAAGAGGATCATTTACGAAAACAAGAAACGCCTTTTCGAGATTTCTTTCTGCAATGGCTTCATTCAGAAGCTCCTGACCACCGCAAACACGTGAAACAAGCGGATAGATCGTTTTCGGAAGCTCTCCCGTTGATACCGGAGTTACAGTTCCTGCACGGAAGCAAGCATTTGTTTCAACAACAGCTCCCATAGGAAGGCTTGATATCTGACCTCGGTTTGGCATATTCACGTTTGTTACAAGGTCTTCAAGGCCGAGGAGGGCACGCATCTGCTTTACACCCTCTTCGCCGGTGGGATTAAATTCAAATTCTTTTTCGCCGCTTACAAGTGCCGCACTCTTTTCCAGACGCTCACGAAGTGTATTTTTTCTCCATGATACGGGAGTCAGAGCATATCCCCAATCCCATACCTGCTGCAGGTCCTTGAGATACCAATCTCCCGGGCAGAATTCAACAAGGTGACGGTCACCTGCCGCCGCAATCACGCCATAACGCAAAAACAAATCAAACTTAATCTTCTGATGCTGACGGTAGATGTTATTGATATGGTTCTTTCCCTGCTCAAAAACAAAACCTTCATCGTAGTGTTTATTTACAAACTCACGATACATCGGATACAAATCCATATCGTGATATCTTGCGGTAGTGAGCCATGTGAAATGGTTTACGCCGACAACGTTAACCTTGATTTCTTCACGCTTTACATCTTCAATACCTGCAAGCTCGGAAAGCATCTTCGTCATAAGAATCTGTGTTCCGAAAACCTCGTGGCAACAACCAAATGCCTTTATCTTCGGGAATGCACGATAAAGTGTTGCAATGGAAAGACTCATTGGGTTGGTATAGTTTATTACCCATGCATCGGGACAGTATTTTTCAACTGCATAAGCGATTTCTTCAAACATAGGTGCTGTGCGGAGTGTTCTTATAATTCCGCCGGGGCCGACTGTATCACCCACCGCCTGATAAATTCCATATTCTTCAGGAAGGTGAACATCCGACTCCATCTCGTCAAATGTTCCCGGAAGGATTGAGATGATAACAAAATCAGCACCTTCCAGAGCTTCTCCGATTGATTCGACAGCTTTGTATTTCCATGTCTGGTCTTTTATCTTGTTTCCTATAATCTCATTATTTTTTGCGGCATTAAAGTCAATATCATAAAGATACACAGTACCGCCAATATCCTTTTCCTCTGCCAAATCAGTCATAAGCCCCCACGCCCATCCGCGCGAGCCGCCTCCGATATATGCAAC
>JAFSEA010000081.1 GCA_017435965.1 Oscillospiraceae bacterium | reverse complement strand
CGATTGCAAGTTCTTTTGCGAAGTAATCGGACTCACTTACGTCTGCGAAGTTTTCGGTGTTGTCGCTTTCCTTCTCAAACGCTCTCACAAGGAGAATTGCAAAGTCTGCTCTTGTTATATTATTTGCCGGTGAATATGTGGTTTCGCTTGTGCCCTTGATTATTCCCTTATCGGCAAGGGCGTTTATTGCATCTTCTGCCCAGGCGTGGTTTCCGAGGTCACGGAAGCGGACATCTGGCTCTGCGGGCGGGAGGATGATATCCTCCCCTACATCGGTTGAGGGTTTATCAGAGGGAGCTGTTGTGCCGCCGCCACCGCCGCCGGAGGTTGAACCGTAGACGTTTACGAAGAAGTGGAGGGTTGACTGTCTTCCCGATTCGTCCGTTGCAGTTATTGCAAAGTGGTTTCTTCCCACCTGTGAGCTTTGCGGCTTCCAGGTTATTGCACCTGTTTCCCCGTTAAGGCTTGCACCACGGGGAAGGACGCTCTCGGAATATGTTATCTTCTCACCAAGCTCGCTTTCTGCCTTTACAGTGAAGGAAACTCCGCTTCCTGCACTTGCGGAAAGCTCGTCTATCTCGTCGAAGACAGGTGAGAAATCCTCGCTGTATGAAAGGGGAATGCGTACATCCTGCCCTTCCTTTATGTTGAATACATATCCAAGCTCCGGATTTTTTGAATCCACATACTTTCTTATAAAGGAAACCTCGCCCACGGAGAGAGTGAGCTTATTTCCGTCCATCGCGGCACTTTCAATTCGATATGCACCGTTTCGTGCATATTCTTCGCCGCTGTTGTCAACGAAAATGTATTTTCCGGGAAGCTGTGCGAGAGTTTCTTCCGAAATCTCCGAATCAGTCTCGACCGTCATTTCATTTTCATATGAAACGGTTTTTGTGAAAGAATGTACCTTACCCGTAACTGCAAAAACAACGTCTTCAGTCTCAAAGGCTTCACCGATGATATCACCGTCAAGGATATACTTATGGGTATTCTCCAAGCTTCCGTTTTTCTCCCCGAGTGTGTATACTCCCGTAAAGCCACGGAAGTAAAGTGTTCTCTCACCATCTTCTGCCTTGTATGTAACGGTGTTGTTTGTTGCCCAGAAGATATAGTCAATCCTTCCGCTTGTGTGAGTTACCTTTATTCCACGGGCGGCATCATCTGCATTTTCGCTTCCGTCTATAATCTCAAGCTTTAGAGGCTCTGACTTTTCAAGGCTTCGCTCCTTCTTGTAGGGCTCAAAGACCGTTGTAAACACCGCGTCGAGATTTTCGCCCTTGTGCTCGAGAAGGAAGTATTTGAGATAGTCAATCACAAGATTTTCCTTCTTTGCAGGTGGATAGCCGTTTGCAATGGCTACCGAGGTTTCCACTCCGTTTTCTCTGTTTTCGCCGTCAAGTACCGTCATCCGGAGATACAGGTCACTTCCGTCTTTTAAGTATTTTTTCCAGTCACGAATCTTAAAGTCAACGGTGAAATTATCCTCTGTATCGCCGTATCTGTCAACGTTGTCAAGCCATGTATACCCTCTCGGATATTTTAAAACCGATGAGTTTGTGGAGTTGGTATTGGGGTCTGCGCCAAAGGGAACATCAGCACCTGCATATGAGCCGATATAGTTTCCGTTCTCGTCGGTCTGGGGTTTCACTTCTCCCATTCCGACGGTTTCGGAAATACCGTCAGCCACAACGTGGATACTGTAAATATGGTTATCGCCGCCGAGGACTCTGAAGAAGTCCACCATATACATATTCTCATCGTCAATCTTTATGTTGAGGACGGAACGGCGGTATTCGGAAACCTCGTTATATACATTCGGCTCGGATACATCCATAACCCTGACCATATCGGTTTCGTCAAAGTGGATTGCGTCGCCTCTCGAATCCTGTGCCTCCTGTGACTTTTCATTGACCATTACCGTGTTATGGGAAAGGGTCTGATTTGTCCATTGCACACGCTCGGGATCCTGACCTGTCTTTGTGGGATAACCGTGATCCGGCATAAGCTCAAGACCGAGGGCGATAAGACCGATATTCAGCGTGTCCTTATGGGCGTGGGAGGAGTATGCGTTTCCGTTTGTTCCGAAATACATCCAGGTTGCGTTTCTTGTGTCAAGTGCCGTTGCCGCTGTGCTGTCGGTGTAGTCACCGCCGCTTCGAAGCATTCCGACACCAAAGCCTGCAAGCATATCGCTTCTGAATGTAAGCGGACCGTTTTCCTTTATTGCATCAAGAATATCATCCTGAATCTGTTCGGGATTTTCCGTCCAGATGCCTGTGTTGAAGCCTTCAACGCTTCTTCCGTTAAATTCATAAGCCGCCTGAGCGAATATGGGATCGCCTATTTTATGGAAAGCATTTAAAACTCTTGCCTTGCTCGTCCAATGTCCTTTCTGCGCTGTTCGTGAAGTGTCTCCGATGGTGGGGGAGAATTCACCCAGCATCATTGCAATTCCCGAATAGTACATACGCTTCATTTTCGGATGCTCGTAAAGGCTCATGCCCTCATATCCGTCATAACCGTCAAGGACATCTGCAACGGGCTGCATTCCGTCAATCCACATCTGGTTATAGGTAGATGCTTCATCGCCCTGACCGTCACGGTCAATTCTGCTTATGAGATAATCGTCAATGCCCCCGCCCGTGACATTTGTTGTGGTTGAGCCGACATTTGAAGCATAGAGAAAATCTAACCACTCCGTTGTCTCCGGCTGTGAGTCGAGAACCACCGCACAGAGGGCATTTGCTTCCTGAGCAAGTCCGAAGTTACCTGCCACTCTTCCGTTTGTGATGTTGCGGAGGATTCCCCGAAGGAGTCCGTTCTCAATATTATGTCTTATCTGATTCGGCGTTTCCTTTGCGTGGCGGAACTTTATGTTCTCGCCCTTTTTTGCAATATAGTTTACAACAGTCGGGTCGTCAAATATATCATAGACCATATCATATGCTTCGGGGAATATTGGTGCAATCTGTGCTTCTGCAATATTACCGAGAAGTCCGCCCACACCGCTTCCGCCGTGGGCATTATATGCGATAAGGTCATATGCCTTGAGGTCATAATCGGGGTAGAAATCGGCAAGTCTGTCAAGAAGAACCGCCGCAGTCACACCATATTTCTTCTCGCCCGTATAAACATATGCATAGGCACACGACTGTATTGCCTCGGAAATCGCCTTTCCGTATGCACCGTCCGAGCGCCAAAGACCGGATGCGATAAAGCAGCCTATATAGGTATGGCGGTCATTGTTACCATTGGATGCCTTTGTCTTTCCCGAATAGTAGCCGAGACCGTCATCAACGCCCCAGCGTTCTTTCGTTTCGCTTTCCGAAAGCTGTACCGGGCATCCTTCATCGCCAACCTCACGGTAAAGGGAATTATAGAGATAACCTTCCTTCACGCCATAGCCGTAGTAGGTATACCATTCCGTTGTGTTTTCCTTACCCGGTGCTTCCACGCTTGTAAGGGATTCCGTTACGGAATCAATATTCATTGCAAGAAGCATTTCTCTGTGAGCCTCAAGAGCACGGAGTCTGTCAAATTCGCCGTATTCATTGAGACCGAGCTTATAGAAGCTTTCAAAATCGTTTGTAGGGAAAACTCTCTTACAATCCGGGCATTGTACCTTCCAGGGGCGTGTTATGGGATTTATCACCCAGGGGAAGGTGCCGTTTTCTGCACCGATGTTCTCACCGCAATAGCGGCAGTAAAGAATGTTTGCATCATATTCTTCACCGACAGCCATACTTCTCATAAGTCCCTGAGAGGTTATAAGTCCGTAAAGAGCATCCACATTGTCAACATACTTATCTGCAGTTGCTATTTTCTTCTTTGCTTCATCCTTTGCCCAGCTGTATTTCTGAATGTTGTTCTTTGCATTTTCACGCTTTTCTTCCGTTATGTATGTAAAGCCACGCTTTGCAGGCGATACCGTAAAGGTCGCCTCGGTCTCTCTCGTTCTTCCGTTAAGAGTTACACGGACTGTGAACTTTGCCTTTCCCGGTGCTTTCGGGATAATGGTATCACGCGCTTCATTAAGGTCTGCAATTTCGGGATTATGTGCCGTAGCTTCAATAATTGCATCTGAGGTATCAAGCTCCGCACCGAGGTTTGATATTGCCTGCACATAGAATGGAACGGAATCGTCTCCGTTTCCGGTAAAGCGGATGTTTTCATATCCCCCTGCCGTTGCACTTACCTCTGTCATACCCTCGGGAAGAACATTTACGATGAAATCAACAGACTTTTCCTGACCTGCAAAGACAGTTTTAACGTTGATTTTTGCCATACCTTCCTTGTAGGTGCGGAGAATATCGCCGCTTACGTCTGCAATATCAAGAGTTTCCTCGCTTGCAGTAAAGGTTGTGACCGCATTGGAAGTATTTCCAAGCTCTCTTCCGCTTTGGAGGATGTTTTTCACAATAAGCCTTGTGCTGTCACCTTCAAGAACCTCCGCCGCTTCAAGACTTACCTCCACTCTCTCAAGAGGATCATCCGAAACGGTGACGCTCTTTGAAAGAGATTTTTCAACACCGTCAAAGCTTGCCGTCTGTGTGATGCTTACAGCCTCCGACTTTGCCGCTTTCGGCTTTATCGTGAATGTAAAAAGGCTTGAATCGGTTGCCGAAAGAACGGGGGATGTGACACCGATTGTGTTATCATCTTCGGATACAACATTAAAGCCGACATCCGTATTGTTTCCGTCACCGTCGTATTTCCCGAAATAGTGATATGAGCCGTCGCTCATTTTGACACGAGATTCAATCACCATATCCTCTCCGGGCACAAATTCATCCTGAATTTCGCTTTCAAGCTCCGAAATCACAGGCTTTTCCAAAACGGGAGTAAAGGTCAGCTTATATGGGAGCATATAGGTTGAGGAATAGCGTGTTTTTGCAACACGGAAGGAAACCTTTACATATTCCTTTTCGCCCGGATCAAGATAGAGGGTGTTGAGCTGCTTCTCTTCGCCAAGGACTGCAACGCTAAAGTCGGGGTCATAGAAGCTGTATTCACCTGCATACTTTCCGTCTGCGTATATGTAGTAATCAGAGAAGGCATTTCCCTTTCCGCCCTGAAATTTTATGTTGTAATAACCCTTTGCCTTCATCGGCACGGTTATTGTGAACATAACAGTTTTGTCGTTGGTTGAGGGCCAGGTCTTTCCGCCACGTGATCTTATCTGCATAATGCTGAGAGGACCTTCCGGAGTCTGAAGCTTTGCACCGTAGTATCTTCCTGCACCGCTTACGTCGTCTTCATATGTCTCTTCACGGATTATGGTATAGCCTTCCGTTGTCCAGAGATATGGGTTTACCCAGGTCTCACTCGTATTTGTTGAGGTTGTCTTTTCTGTGAAGTATACAACCGTCTCTTCCTGTGCTATTGCATCTGTTGCAGAAAGAATTACAGTTCCTGTCTTTTCCATCCCCGAAAGGCTTACACAGGCAGAAATCTCCGCGCTTCCATTATTTGCAACAGCCGTTGCAACGCCGGTTTCGGGGTCTATCTCTATGACAGATGTATCGGAGGATTCAAAGGTCACATCATAATCTCCCGAATATATATCATCATTTGAAAGGATAATCTCAAGATTTGCCGCGGAGCTGTAGCCTTCGGGGAGGGGATTTCTTCCAAAGGACACATTTACTGCCTTGATATCAACAACATCAATTACCTTTTCCGCCGTGGAAACAGGTTTTCCATCAACGAGAGCAGTTATCTTTACCTTTGCACTTCCAAGGGCATTTGCTTTGAGGTTAAAGGTTGTTTTCCCGTCTGCATAGGAGGAGGAAACTTCCTTTATAACCTCAACGCCAATGGGGTTTGTAATCTCAATATCAACCTTGTTATTGTCATCATTCGTTCCGTCACCCGAAAGTCCGAAAAGACGGAGTGAGCCATCGTTCATAATGACTTTTGCATCAACATCAATACTCTGACCGAGAGCTAAGTTCTCGGGGATTTCCGCGGAAATACTCTCCGGTTCAAGGGACGTTGACTGGTCTTCTACGGGGACAAAGCGGATTGAATAAGGAATTATCTGCACGCCGTTGCTGTTTGTGGGTGCTTGCTTTAAGCGGAAGGAAATCTCATTTTCTCCTTTCGGGAGATAGAAGGTGTTGAGAGTTTCTTCCTCGGAAAGCCGGAACTGTCCAGCCGAGGTTGCATTTTCATAGAAGGACTCATAGTCACCTGCGTATTTGTCATTTACATACACATAGTAATTCAGTGATGTATTTCTCTGTATCGCCTGAAGTTTAAGGCTGTATTTTCCCGCAACGGGAACATTGACCGCTACCGTGAAAACACTTCCCTTTGTGGCGTTGCTTCCCTTTGGCCATACGTTTGCGGCACTTTTATTGCCGAGATTCATTTCGACAAAGTTTGTCATAACGCCGTTTATGGAAAGCTTGAGTCCGTCCTGGCATCGGCTCTGTGCTCTTATGGTGCTCTTGTCTTTGACTATCGTAAAGCCCTTTGTCTCCACCGTGTCATAGCTGAAGTTACTGTCGGTAAACTTAAAATTATCACGGATAAGAAGTGCCGAGACCTCACGGGGAATGCTTGCATCAAGAATTTCAACAGTCTTTGTGGTAACGGGAGTCTGCACACCACCTATTTTTGCCTGCATTGAAACCGTTGTATTTCCCACACTTCCTGCTTTGAGGGTTGCCGAATATACTCCGTCCTTTAAAACGGCATCCTTTAATATTGAATCGCCGGAGACGGAAACGGAGAGGGAATCTCGGCTGTCGCTTGTTCCGTCTATCTTGTAGGTGGGGTATGAATAGGTTGAGCCGTCACTCATTTTTGCGGAGACGGTGACTTTTACCTCTTCGCCCTGCTCAACGCTTTCGGGAATTGTTTCCTCAAAAGATACAAAGGAGGGTGCTTCCTCCACCTTTGTTAGGGTGAGCTTATAGGGAATTAAGAAGTTTGTGTTTCCCGGTGCTTTGACGGATGTTCGGAATGTCGCCTTTACATATCCGTCGCTGTCGGGGGTGAGATAAAGGGTATTGAGCTTCTTTTCCTCACCGAGCTTCACAGCCGATGCACTTGCATCGAAGCAACTGTATTCACCGGCAAAAAGGTCATCTACATAGAGGAAATATTCTGCTCCCTGATTATATTTTCCGCCCTGAAACTTTACCTCATAGTAGCCTTCCTCTGCCACCTTGAACTTGAAGGTAAACCAGAGTCTTCTCTGGGTTGCACCGCCTGCAGGCCAGGCTGTTCCTCCGCTTGTTATAAGCTTAAAGAGGTTTTTTGTGCCTTCGGGAGTTTCAACACTTCCCGCAACGCTTGCCATACCTGCACTTGTGTAGTTGCTTTCCTCCTGAATTACTTCATAGCCATCGTGCCTTGTCCAGTCCTCGGGGTCCGCGTTGGCTGCACCGAGAGTAGTTGTCTCGCTTGAAAACTCAACAACTATTTCATCACCGACTTCCGCAGAAGCGGAAGGAACAACAGGCAGAAGCGCAAAAAGCATTGCCGCTGTCAGCATCAGCGATATAAATCTTTTCATAAGTTACTCCTTTCAAAAAGGGTTTTTCCGCCATCCGGCACTTATCAGTCTGCATAAAGCACCTTGTATGTGCTTCCGTCCTTATAAATCATATAGCCCCGTGCAACAGTTGCAGCTGTTGCTCCCTCGTGAGGAAGTGCAGTAAACTGACCTGTTCCTTTTTTCGCCGTTGACTTATAGCCGTCAAAACTTCCGATGGTAACACCTTCGCTTCCGAAGAGAATACCTGCCTCGATAAGCTCATAGTCTCCTTCATCATATGTGAGGAAGTAATTGCCGTCAACCTTGTCAAGAACGAGAACGGGTGCTTTTGTCATTGTCTCTGTTACTTCGGTAAGAGTGATGTTTCCATACACATCAAAGGTAAAGCTCTTATCATAGCTTATGACCTTCTCCCCAAGCTTCCATGCTGTGAAATTATCACTTCCGTTTACGGTTACGCTCTCGCCGTATTTGAGACCGCTTGCAACCGTTGTATCTCCGTTTTTAACGGTGTAGCTCTTTGTTTCATCATCCTTATAAAGTGCAACTGCACGGGTGAGAGCTGTTATGAGAGCATTATCGTCAATGCTCCACTTGTCAAAGGCAAAGCCCGTAAGTGACGGAGTTCCGATAGCTGCCGCAGTTTTTGCATCACCAAAGGTTGTATCCTTTGCAACGCTTGTATTTCCGAGAGGAATTCCGTTTCCGTTGTAGAAATATACCGGGATGTTTTCGCCCTCGGCTGTAGCCTTATCAAAAACTGCGATGACTGCGGTGTTTGTGTTTACCTTAAAGGTCTCTTCCGCCTTTGTTGAGAGAACAACTCCTGCACTGTTTTTCCAGTATGCAAAGGTATATCCCTCGTTTGCAGTTGCCGAAACCGTGACGTCTGTTCCCATTGTGACTTCCTGAACATTTGCATTTGAAACGCTTCCGCCTTCATATGCACTTGCTTTGAAGTTTACCGTTGTATCTGTTATTTCTTCTGCTCCGGGAACGGTGATTGTAACAGCTTCTGCACACTTTGTATCTCCGTTTACAATGGCAGAAACCGTGATATCGGCAGTACCCGAACCGACTGCTTTGATGGTGTAGCTTACCGTGGTGGGGTCAACCGTTGATGTGAGGTCGGATGATGCAACGGTCTTGGCATTTATACATTCCGTAACCTCAATAACATCCTCGTTGGAAGATGTTACAATCACAACATCGTCTGTTGTGGGAACAGAACCGTCATTGTTATATCCAAAGCTTCTGTATGTGCCGTCAGTCATTCTGACCTGTGCCGTAAAGGACTCTTCTGCACCGTTTTCAAGAGTTTTTTCAGAAGCGGTTGTGGAAACCGTGTCTATCACAGGCTTGCTTGCCGGAACAAGCTCCACAAGGTAGGGGATAAACAATGAACTTGAATAATTCTTCGCTCTTAATCTGAAGGAAATTTCATTTTCTCCGGCATTAAGATAAACTGTGTTCAGCTGTTTTTTCTCGCCCAATTTATTTGAAGTTGTTTCCGTGTTGTCAAAATTATAATCTCCGGCATATTCTCCGTTTACGTAAATTGCATAATCCGATGCACTTACGTTGAGAATGCCCTGCACGTCCACACGATACCAACCTTCGACATTGACCTGCTTCTTGATTGTGAACATAGCATTTTCTGCATATGGCCACACCGTAGGTCCTGTCTGAATCTGTGTGAATTTCTTGCCGGTAAGGGTTGATTCGCTCTGTGCAGTATATCTGCTTATATCGCTTGTCATTTTGCCTTTGTCCAAAGCAAGCTCAAAACCATAGGTCATCCAATCTGCAGACGGAGTTGATTTGTCTGCATAAAACATAGTGTCCCAGGAAAGCTCAACGCTGACCGTCTGTGCTGTGGCAACAGGTGCATCAATGGGGGAAAGGGTGAGCTTATGTATGAGCACACGGGCATAGTCGGATTTCAGAGTTGTGCTTTCGGCTGAATTATACCGCTGTTCCTTTAAAACAAAGGCTATCTTTGTTTTTCCTTCCGAATTGGGGGAAATATAGACATTTCCAATATCCTGTTCCGTAAATATCTGTCCCCCTGCGTTTCTGCAGTCATATGAGCCGACTCTTTCTCCGTCAACATACACATCATACACACCGCCGACATACCACTTTGCACCCTGAATGTCAAGGTTATACCAGCCTGCGGAAGCTCCTGTTCCCATATCCACTTCAATGGTCCATACTCCGTCTGTGTTTGCCACAGTCTGGCTCTTATACGCCTTTGTCCAAACAGTTCCGATTGTTGCCGCCTGCAACATAAAGTATTTTGTGCCTTCACTTGTGACATTCAATGCATAGTTTTTGATCTGATTTGTTGTATAAGAAGAACTTTCTGAGGCTATGGTAGCATAGTTTGTCCCCTTTATAACATCAAGTCCGACTGTAGCTGCATCCGGATTTATCTGTGCTATTTCCGTGGAGCTTCCGACATTGGCGAACTGTACAACAACGGATTCGCGCTCCTCCGTTTCCTTCTCTGATGCCGAAACTGACGGCACAAATGCTGCAATCATACATATTGCAACGATAAGTGATGCGATTCTTTTCCTAAAATTGTTTCTCATAAGTTTTTCCTCCCGTTTTTTATATTCTGAAAGCTTTTACCAGCTTTGATTCCATTTTTCGTTTTCTTCTAAAAGCACGGTATCTTCCTTGACGGTTTTGAACATCTTTGCAATGTAGTCAACTCTTATATCCGTGTATGCCCTTGCAAGCCTTTCATTCACATAAGGAAAATAGGATGCAGAATAGGAATTTGGACAGTCTGCAAGGAAATTTCCTCCGCTGAATATGCCGAACTCACGAAGATGCTCCGTGCGAAAGGTGTCCTTGCCATCCTCATCCCCCATCCGTTCCATATCAATGGTATGCGGTCTTTCGTTATAGACAAGGAGAAGCTCGTCAAAGTCTGCATGACCTTTAGCCATTGGCTTTTCAAAATATTTCTCAACTATCTCAATATCTTCATCCGTTATGTAGGAAAATTCCTCACGCCGTTCCTTGAATGCCTTTCTCATATCGGCAGGGGTTGTTCCGTAGGAATTTGCGAACATAACTACATAATCAAGCTTCTTTTCACGGTTGCTTCTGCAGAAGGTTGTGAGAAGCGGAGGATTGCCGCCGTGGGCGTTCAGGAGAAGGATTTTTTTAAAGCCGTTTCTCGCTATCTCACGACAAAGCTCCGTTAAATAATCAAAGAGAAGCTTTGTGGAAAAGCAGATTGAACCGTGAAGAGGCTGGAGACAGTTTATGTCTCCGAAGCCGAAGGTGGGGAAAATAACAACAGGCTCTTTCTCCGCCGCAAGGATTGCAGTTCTTTCTGCTATGATATTATCTGTTCCTACAGGCATATGGGGGCCGTGCTTTTCCATCGCACCGATGGGGACAACACAAACGCCCTTTGATTTTTCTATTGCTTCGGGAAAATCAGGTGCTTTGAGATTTTCCCACAAAATTGCGTTTTCCATTGAAAAACTCCTCCGATATCACGTTTTTTAAAAGGGTGTCACATCATATCCGTCGGTAACGGCTTTTACATCCTCAATAAATGCAAAGAGTGCATTGAAATCTTCGGGGGTATGAGCATGTCCGCCTTCACGGATCCGATAGGCGATATTATCCGGAACGCCGAGAAGATCAAAAACCTCCTTTGCGGCTTCATATGTTATATATGAGCCTTTGGGGTTTGCCCAGGTATCTTCACGTCCGTTTGTTTCAAGAAGCTTTCTCGGTGCAACTGCCGCTTTTAAGAAATGCTGGTCAAAGGGAAGAAACTCATCACGTCCGATATACTCACGGAGCTTTTCCCCGAACCAATAGGGGAAATTTTCTAAAATTTCCGAGAGTCTCTCATTTCCCCGTAATTCCCCCTTCGGCTCTGTGCGATAGCGGAAGCATCCACAGCCGCCACAGCCGGAGTCATTGGGATTCACAACGGAAAATCTCGTATCAAGAGCACCTGCAAGAAGCACCGTCTTACCACCACGGGAGTGACCTGTTATGGCAACCTTTTCCGCATCGACATAAGGCAATGTTTCAAGAGCATCCATTGCACGGGAATATCCCCACGCCCAGGCAGATATCGCACCGAATTTCTCTCCGGGATACATATCATAGATTCCGCCTGTGCGACCGCCGTCTGCAATGTCCTTTGCAAACTCAACACGGTTAAACACCGCAACGAGAAAGCCACGGTCTATGGCATTGTTTATGACCGTTTCATTACAATATCTGAAGCATCCGTCACCGGTGAGGATTATGGGGTATTTCTTCCCTGCTTCAAGCTCTTTCGGCTTGAAGATTTTCATCATAAAGTTAAAGGTTTCGTTTATGTATACCTTTATGCTGAAATCAGTTACGGGAGACTGCAGGTCTTCAACACGTATGCTCTGAGGCTTTGGCGGAAATCCGCCGTATTCAAAATCAACTATTTCCGAAAGTATCTCACCTCTTCGCACTTCCCATTCCGATGTGTCCTTCCCCGGATTTATGGGCGGAAGCGGTGAAAGCAGTCTGTCCTTCTGAATATTCATAACAATTCCCCCCTCTGCTATTCCTATTATACATTTATTCAGTATAATTTTATAATTTTAGCGTTTACTTTTCCATATCAATATGTTAGAATGAGATGTCATTATGTTTCATTTTCGGAGGTTTTATATGGATAAAAAACCAATACTTTCTTTCCCTCCCGTGGGAAACGAAAAACAGAATGATATAAATGTCTATATCGGGGGATATCTTGACCATATTTCGAAGGGCTTTTCCATCGGCCCGTTTATGCGTGATTTCTATGCAATCGACTATTGTACCAGAGGTGGTTTTACCCTTTATATTGACGAGGTTGCAACAGATATAAAGGAGGGTGATTTTTATATCATCCCCCCAAACACACCTATGTATAAAATCTTTACCGCAGACGTGACCTCAACGGTGTATGTGGGAGCAAAAGGCGCAAAGCTTCCTCATTATTTAAATCTTCTCGGTTTTTCGGACAAAAAGCTCGTTTTTCCATATAAGCTCAACGAACGTGCCATTAGCTATTTCCATATGCTTGTAAACTCCCTCGAGGTCTGTGAGCATCAGTCTACAAAGCCGGACAGCACTTCCCACGCCGTGACTTTTCACCCCAACCCCGATTTTTCAAACCACCTTTCAAATGAAGCACCACTCCGGCAGACGGCATACTTCTCTCTCTTTCTTTCAGAGCTTATGAACATATACGGAACGTATAAAAACGAGGAGAAAAAACATTCCGTACAACAAAAATACATTGATTCAGCTGTTAGATATATCGAAACGAACTATCCCCTTGATATCACCGTAGACGGCATTGCCGCCCACGTGGGACTTACACGGAGTTATCTTTTCAAGCTTTTCCGCGAATATGTGGGGATGTCCGTGAATGACTACATCATACAGACGAGAATGCGTGCCGCCTGTGACTTTCTCTGTCAGCCGGAGGTTCAGATAAAAACCGTTGCCGCATCAGTGGGCTATGAGCCATATAATTTCTCAAAAATGTTCAAAAAGGCGATCGGCATCTCACCCACGGAATATCACATAAAAAACAGCAAATAGAAAAAAGGCATGCCTCCGTATGTAGTTTTAAACACAACGGGGACAACGCCTTTTTGTTATTCAATTAAACCATGCATTTTAAAGGTCTTGCGGTCTTTTGAAGAATGAATTCTCTTCAGATTTCGGAGGAACTTCGTTTGCAACGGGAATTTCTTGGGGTTCCGATGGAGGAGCTTGATATTCCTCTCTTTTCACAGTCTCTTGTTTTGGTTCGGGTGTCGGTGTCGGAGTATAGTATGATGCTCCCTCTTTCAGCTTATTGTCACCTTTCTTCTTGGACAATTTACCGAATATCACAATGATACCCACAACGACAACAAGGGCAGCTGCAGCTATAATGAATATGATTTTATACTGCTCGAAAAATCCGACCGAATCATCATCTGCTTCGTCATTTGAAGCTTGCGACTCCGTTTTTTCCACCTCTGCGCTTTTCTTGTATTCCTCTTGCGGTGCGTTGTTTGCAGCTTCAATCAGCTTTTCGATATAAGGAGTGTCAGGCTGATGCTTTTTGACATATTCAAAACACTCTTTCGCCGAGATTCCATATCCCTTCTCAAGCATTTGCAGACCTGTGAAGAAGGTTTTTGAAATGTCGGAATATATGAGATCATATTCCTCTGCCATATATGCCACAAACGCCGCCGGCACCATAAACGCAAATCTATTATCTTCCTGGTGTCCGAAGGTATTGAGTCCCTCTACCTGAAATCTTCTGTCAACAGACGGGCCTCCGCTGCTTCCGTTTGAAATCAGGCTTGATATCTGTATTGACTTGTAATCGGTATCGTTGATTGCAATCAAATTTACAACTTTTCCCGAATCCACGGTTGCGCTTAAAGTTGCCGCGGTACTACCTGCGTTTTCAAAAAGTTCGGTTGAATCCCCCGGGAAACCTGCCGAGAAAATCTCACTTCCTTTCTCGGGATAAGATTCTGACAGCTTCAGCGAGACCATATTTATCGCATCTATTTTCAGAATCGCAACATCCTGAGTATACCCCTCTTTGTCTCCCTGATTGCCGATTTTTACAACTTCCGCTTCATAAGCCATACCGTTTTCCAATTCGGTATCTCCCGATGCCGTGGGGAATACGACATACAATTCCTCTTTCTCTTCCCCTACCTTCATACGCTCAATTCCATCCAGAAGGGTTGCATAATAAAGCTTCTCTATCTGCTCTTCGGAAAGGCTTACCCCATATTCTCCGATTTCTTCCAGCAAGGATTGCAGGTCTTCCATAACCCCTTCATTTAAAGCTTCAAGATAACATTCCTGTTTTGTCTCTTCCGTCAACTCAACAACGTGTGCATTTGTTGCTATGTATCCGTCTTCGCTGATAACCACTCCGCTACCTGTGAAGCTCACTTCAGAATCCGCAGTTTTTCGTTTGCCATATTCTATGTATTCGTCGATGTGTTCACTCATATACTCATACATAATGGCATCGGCTTCTTCCTTGGTCTTTATCCGCAGAAGATATTCATAATACGCTATAAGGTCTTCGAGGTATTTATCGGCATCGAAAATCACCGGTTGATATGTAACTTTTGCTTCCACAATATGAAATATCATCGGCACGGTGGATTCCAGACCGCGGGTTATTATTTCTTGTTTTGAATACTCATAATTTTCATCAAAATCAAATTTTTCATAAAGCTTTTCTTCTTTTGCCGCAAATGCGGTGATGCATCCCGAAATAATAAAGATCGCACACACCAGACATATAATACGCTTCAAACAAGAACACATACCTGTCACCCCTAAAAATTCATCGTATCTTTTGTTTATTATATTACATTCTTTTTCCTTTTTCAATAAAATTCGGTAAATCTTTATGTTTTTTACGCCTCGTTCACAGTTGAAAAGTTTCTGTTTTGTGATATAATATTTTCAACACACTTTTTAAAGAGGTATATTCATGGGCACAATACTTGTCTCGAAAAAGGGCAAAGCACCCCTTTCTCTTATATTTGCAGGCTTTCTTTTTGTAATTATCGGCATATGGCTTTTCCTCACCGATAAAGAAGCTTTCACAAGAGATGACACCGCAAAATTTGTTTTGAAAATCGCACCCGTTATCACAAGCTGTACCGCTATCTTCTTTTTCCTCACGGCAAAAAGCTATTCAAAGACCTATATCACCATATACGACGATAAAATCGAAGGTGTCGGCACTTGCGGAAAGGGCGGGCTTTTCGGTCATAGCTTCCATTTCGACAGCAGAACAAAATACACAGTCACTCTTGAACGTTCTTTTATATGTGTGAACGCAAACGATGTGCGCTATTATATTTCTCTTTCAGCCGATGATGCAAAAGACGTGATGCGCGCAGTAAAACTCGGAAGACCAATCCCCGGTGCAGACACACCCGTAAATATGAAAAACGGATCCTCAAAGAGAGTCGTAACCTGCAAATGCACCTTCTGCGGCGCAAAGTGTAAAGTGCCCGGAGGAAAAGGCAGAATCACCGTAACCTGCCACGAATGCAAAGAGCAATTCACCGCAATTTCATAGTATAATCAAAACCGCACCCTCAATCACTATGGGTGCGGTTTTTTTCTATGTCTGCTTTGCCGAAATTATCTTCCATATATTCAATATACGGGCTGTATTTTTCCATATCGCTTGCATTCATTCCAAAATCTACACAGTATATGCTGTCCTCGGTAGCAAAAAACTTACGATAGAGACTTCTTCCGTTCTTCATCATGGATGCGGCATACCAAGATTTTCCACTTGCTTTGTAAGTAACACTCTCTCCATAAGCCGCCACAAATTCCGCCAATGCCTGTTCCGCTGTCAATCCGCCGGAATTTGCATTTGCACGGATTTATTGATTATTCTGCTTTGTTTTGCCGTTTCTGTCTGCATCTGAATCGACAGGTCTCGGCACACCACATTCGGCACAGAATTTGTCATTATTCCGAGTCCCGCACTTTTCGCATATCCACATATAAGTTTTCCTCCGTAGGATTGTACCACAACGGGGATTGGATGTCAAAAGGTGGAGGGAATCCCGGTTACGCCATATGGGTCGTGGGAGGGCACGGAGATCCTCCCCTACAGGTGGGTTATGTGGATTTCCGCAAATTGCAACAAACCTCGTAGGGGCGGGGTTCTACTCCGCCCGATTTTCCACAAATTCAAGAACTCGCTGTAGGAGAACTGCTACTTCTGCTCTTGTTGTGTTGTCGTTGGGTGCGATGAGGTTGTTTTTACCGTTTACGAGTCCTGCACCTATGAGGGCTGATACTGCTTCTTTTGCGTAATCGGGGACGGTGTCGAAGTCCTCGTAATCCGGGCGGATGATATCCGCCCCTACAAATTTGTCCTTGAGGACTCGATATACCATAAGCATCATATCGCAACGCTTGATATTATCTCTCGGTGCGAACAAGTTCGCGCCTATGCCGCCGACGAGTCCTGTGTTTCGGGCGACCGCAAGTTCTTTTGCAAAGTAATCGGACTCGCTTACGTCTGAGAAGTTTTCGGTGTTGTCGCTTTCCTTCTCAAAGGCTCTCACAAGGAGAATTGCAAAATCTGCTCTTGTTATGTTGTTTGCCGGTGAATAGGTGGTTTCACTTGTGCCCTTTATTATTCCCTTATCGGCAAGTGAATTGATTGCATCCGCTGCCCAAGCATGGGAGGCGAGGTCGGTGAATCGGACATCTGACTCTGCGGGTGGGAGGATGATATCCTCCCCTACATTGGGTTTATTTGTATCCTCTTTGTCGGGTGTTTCGGGCTTTGTTGTGCTTGTTGCACCGCCACCGCCGCCGGAGGTCGAACCGTAAACAGTAACATAGAAGTGAATTGTGCTTTGTCTTCCCGCATCGTCTATTGCGGTTATTGCAAAGTGGTTATCTCCGATTTGACCTGATGTGGGATTCCACGTTACAACACCGGTTTCCTCGTCAAGATTTGCACCTCGAGGGAGAAGTGTTGGCTTGTAGGTGACTGAAACGCCGTCAAGGAGACTTTTTGCGGATACCGAAAGCTTAACGTGGCTTCCTGCGCTTGCCGTCATATCCTCAACTGCATCAAATACGGGAGCAAAGTCTTCGCAATGTACAAGAGAAATCTTTGCCGGCTGTCCCACCTCTATCATATACTCATAGCCTTGTGAGAAGTCCATACTGTTTTTGAGTTTTCTGATTGTAGTTGTATTTCCGACATTCAGAGTGATATTTTCACCTGTCTTTTCTGCGCTTTCAATGACATAGCTTCCGCTTCGTGTGAGTTTTCCATTGTCGATTACGAGAAGCTTTCCGGAAAGTGCTTTTACTTCTCCATCGGAAACTTCGCTGTTACTCTTTATTACTATCTCATTTTCAAAGGCAAGATCCTGTGTAAAGCTTACAACCTCACCCGTTATTGCGGCTTTGCCGAGAGATTCACCTAAAATATCGCCGTCAAGGAGATACTTGTATGTGTTTTCACCGTTTTTGTTTATGGTGTAAGCTCCCATAAATCCACGGAAGGAAAGCTTTAAGTCTCCATCCTGAATCTCATAGGTAACGGTGTTGTTCGTTGCCCAGAAGATATAATCACATCTTCCGTTTACATGGGAAACCTTGAGGGCACGGACGGCATCGGAAGCATTCTCGGTTCCGTCAACTATGGCCACATCAAGCTCCTCTGTACCGCTGAGGTAGCGGTTTGTGCGATAAGGCTCATAGACCGTTGTGAATACTGTGTCGAGGTCCTTACCTGTGTTCTTCACAAGGAGGTATTTAAGTTTATCTATCTTCTTGTTTGCCGCAACCTGAGGTGGCAGTCCGTCTGCTATTGAGATTTCCATATCTCCGCCGGAGGCTACGTTTTTGCCATTCGGCATCATAACACGGAGATAAATATCTTTTCCGTCGGTTATTGCACCGTTAAAGTCGCGAATCTTAAACTCAACCTCAACGTCGTTTTCGGGGTTCACGTCGCGGTCAACGTTCTTAAGCCATGTATAGCCTCTGGGGAAAAGTGTATCGTATGTCCATGCTGCAGGAGAGTTGGGGTCCTGACCATACTCAACGGGAAGCTCAACCTCGTTTGCGCCAAGAGGAATATCCGGGTTGGGAAGTCTTACCTTGCCCGTTACCGTATCCTTGACATATGTGGCATCACGACCTGCCATTGTTCCCTTGTAGTTTCCGTTTTCATCAAGCTGTGAGCCTGAAATGTAGTTTCCGTTCTCATCCTCGACAAGAGTGAAGTCGAGTCCTTCCGTTGCCGAGATTTCATTACTCTGGGCATGGATCGAGAGAAGGTGCTCGTCACCGCCGAGAATGCGGAAGAAATCAACGGTATAGGAATTGCTGTCATCGACATAAACCGTCATAACGCTTCTTCTGTATTCGGAGACATCACTATAGACATAAGGTGTGGATACATCCATAACCTGAACGGTTTCTCCGCCGTCAAAGTGAAGGAGCTTTCCACGGATTTCTTTTTCCACTGTCTGCTCTTTTCCGTTTACGGTTGCGCTGTTATGGGAAATGGTTGAGGATACCCACTGGAGACGATTCGGCTGTGTTCCTGTCTGCTCCGGATAACCGAGGTCGGGGAGAAGGTTGAGACCATAGGCTGTGAGTCCGAGATTCAATGTGTCTTTGTGACCGTGACCGCCGTTTGAACCGAAGTACATCCACGCATTTCTCTGTGTGTCTGTTGCCGTGGGAGTTGTACTGTCGGTGAAGTCACCACCGTCACGGAGGATTGCATAGCCGAAGTTTGTCATAGCCTCTGACTTGAGATTTAAAACTCCGTATTCTCTTATAATATCCTCTACCTCTTTTTCAAGGCGTTCGGGGTTTTTGTCCGTTATGCCGTAGCGAAGTCCCTCGGCACTATTTCCGTTAAGGAAATACATAACCTGTGCAAATACCGGGTCTCCCGTTATCTGCCAGCCCTTTTTCGCCTCATCAATGTCTGCCCAATGGTCTGCGGCTGCAGTTGAGCTCGTATCACCTATCTGCGGCGAATATGTTCCGGCAATAAGGGGAAGGTTTGCATAGTACATTCTCATATACTTGGGGTTATTGTTAAAGCTCTTGTCTTCAAAGCGTGAGCCTTCAAGTGCTTCGTTCACTCCGCGGAGATTGTCGAGCCAGTAAACGTTGTAGCTTGATGCTTCATTTCCCTGGCCGTCGGCATCAACCTCGTCAACAAGCTGTGAGAAGATACCGCCGCCGGTCTTGGGGTCAGTATCCCAGCCTGTTGCCATAAGGAAGTCTATCCATTCCACGGATTCAACGGAGTCGTCG
This sequence comes from Oscillospiraceae bacterium, assembly GCA_017435965.1. Lineage (GTDB taxonomy): Bacteria > Bacillota > Clostridia > Oscillospirales > JAAYXM01 > SIG480. The sequence goes on along the minus strand of JAFSEA010000081.1, from coordinate 17,610 downwards.
AGAATAACGGCGGCATAAGCATTTGCCTTCTGCTCCATACCGAAGTTACCGGAGACTGCATCTGTTTTAATTCCCTCAAATGCGGCACGGAGAATTCCGTCTTCTATATTGGTGCGTATCTGTGATGCGTTTTCCTTTGAATGACGCATCTTCCACACATTATTCTTGTTTGATATGTAGTTCAGAACATACGGGTCGTCATACATATCATAGACCATATCATAGGCTGTGATATACTTTGTTATAATTCCAGTTTCCCAGATAGAGCCGATAATCTTGCCCTGACCTGCTCCGCCGTGGGAATTTCCTACCATAGTGAAGTAGGGCATAATGTCATAATCCGGATAGAAGTCGGCAAGGCGGTCAAGAAGTATTGCGGCAACTCTTCCGTAGCGCTTATCGCCTGTGTAGAAATAAGCGTAAGCCGAGTCTTCAATGGCATCGCCCACTGCACCGTTTCGCCATACTCCGTAGTGGAGGTATTCCGCAATGTAGCTATGGCGTTCAATATCTTTTCCGTTGTTGTAGGAATAAGGTGTGCCGTCGGGCATCTTCGGGACATATCCGAAACCGTCGTCAACACCCCAGGTTGCAACAGTCTCGCCCGGACGAAGTCCCTGACCGCCGTTTAAGCGAGGCTCATCTGCAATATCCTTATAAAGGGTATTCTCAAGATATCCCTTACCATAGCCGTAATAGGCATCACTTCCCACCTCGGCATTGGGATCACCAAAGAGCTTTGCGTGCTCCTCAAGTGCACGGTCTCTGGAGAATTCGCCGTATTCATTAAGACCGAGCTTGTAGAATGAGCCGAAGTCGTTTGACGGGAATACTCGCTTACAATCCGGGCACTGAATCTTCCACGGACGTATGATGGCATTGTGGACCCAGGGATAGGTGCTGTATTCTGCGCGAAGGTCAACATTGCAGTAGCGGCAGTTGTATATTGCAGGATCAGAACCATAGCCCACGTTTGCCGCACGGGGAATGCCCTCGGAATGAATCATATCATAGAGAACATCAACATTGTCAACAACGGCATCTGCGTTGCGCTTATAGCCTTCGGCTTCTTTCTTTGCCCAGTCGTACTTTGACATATTTTCACGGGCAGCCGCCGCCTTTTCGGCAGTCATAATGGTTGCTTTTGACTTTCCGAAAGCGACTCTGAGAGAACATTCCTTTTCTCTTATTCTTCCGTCAAGCTCTATTCTCACAAGGAACTTTGCCTCGCCCTCTGCTACGGGGAGGATTCTTTCTCCGTCTATGATATCCGCAATTTCGGGAGTGAGTGCACGGACAGAAACTGTGGCATTTCCCATATCAAGGGCATTGCCGAGATTTGAGATTGCACTCACAAACATGGGAATTGTCTCTTCCTCATTGTCTGTAAGGCGGATAACGTAGCTTCCGCCGGAGGTGATGTCAATATCCGTCATTCCCTCGGGGAGAACTTCAACGGTAAATTCGGAATTTTCCACGCTCTTTCCGTTAAAGGTTGACTTTACGGTGAGAGTTGCACTTCCTTCGCTTACGGCACGGAGAAGATTTCCTTCAACCTTAACAACGCTCTCATCGGAGGAGGTTATCTCATTTGTGGTTGCGGATGAATAGGAAATTCTCTTTCCGCCAATTACAGGATGTGCCGTGAGATATGTCATATCTCCCGCAAAAATCTCCTCTGCCGCCATTGTGAGGCTTGTTGAGGTGAGAAGGTCGTTTGTTACAACGATATCCTTTGTTGTTTCTGCACGGTTATTATCGCCAAGGGTAGCATAAACCGTAACGGTTGTTGTTCCTGCCGTCTCACCCTTGAGGACATATTCCTTCTTGCCGGTATCGCCGATTACATAAGCAAAACCGTCTGCGGAAATGCCGCTGTTTGATGTGTTTGCACCCATAACGCGGACGGTTTCTTCACTTCCGTCATTTGAAGCATCGTTGAAGTGACGTACCGTGCCGTCGCTCATATAAGCAACTGCCACGCCATCGAAGGTCTCGCCTACTGCAAGCTCATCGGGGAGAGTTGTATCAATTCTCTCGAGTGTGACATCGCTTTCCACGGGGATAAAGTTGAGAGAATTTATAGTTACATAGGGGTTGCCCGTTCCGGTCTTTCGCATACGCATATATATCTTGTTTTCGCCGCGCTTTAAATAAACCGTGTTGAGAGCTCTTTCCTTGCTTGTGGCGGTGCTCCACTTTTCATCTCCCGTAACGCCGTTCCAGAAGCTTCTGTCACCGACATAATCATCTTCTGTGTATATGGAGTATGTACCGCCCTGCTTGTGGAGGGCACCTATAATCTCTGTCTTATACCAGCCTTCGATATCTGCATTTACGGAGAATGCAAAGGTTGTATTTTTGACCTTTGCTTCGGGCCAACACTTTGAATAATATGTGTTTGCAAAGAAAATGCCGAGTCCCGTATCTACCGCTGTGCCGAGACTGAAGCCGGACTGGCTCTCGTCTATAAGAATTTTATATCCCGGAGTTATGTCGGGAAGTGATTTGTCGGGCTTGCAGACAGTCTTTGAGAAATCAACATATATTCCGGGCATCTCCGCGTGTACAATAACGGAAATTGTGCCCGTGCAGAGTCTCTCCTCGGGGGACATTGCCGAAACCGTTACGGTTGCTTTTCCCTCGGAAACCGCTGTGATAACTCCGTTTTCGTCTACCGTTGCAATGCTTTCATCGGAGCTTTCATATGAAACCTCAAAGGGTTCTGCGCTTTCTTTCTCACCGTCGGACATAACCGCAACTATGCTTGTTTCATACTTTCCGCGAACTGCATCATCACGAAGGAGATTTATTTCAGCTTCCGTGAATCTGAAGGAATCAAGGACAGGCTTTGATGTTATGGGAAGCTCTGCTTCTGCAGATACGGCTTCACCATATTCCGGAGTTACGGTTACCTTTATCTTTGCAACACCCTCGTTTACCGCCGTGATATTGCCTTCATCATCAACGGTTGCATGGTCATTGAGGCTCTCAAAGGAAAGGTTGCAGTCCTCAACAAAGGTATCGCCGTCATCATACTTCATCGAAAGAACTGCCTTTGTTGTTCTTGATATGGGAAGTGACTGCTTTCCGAAGCTCAACTCAACAGAAGAGAGCACCGGAACGTCAACAGTTCCCGGAACTTCAAGACGGAAAGAGCGAAGAGAAAGCTCAATCTTGTTTCCGGCAGCAAGCTCCTTTTCGGAATCTATCTTCTGACCAACCGTATCAATGATAAGATAATACTTCTTCTTTTCAAGAGTAGTTTCGGGGAACACCTTGTATTCGCTTGTGGTATCGGGGTTTGCTTCCTGCATATTGACCGTTCCGAGACGGTATTTCTCACGGTCTGCATCGGTTATCTTTGAAAGAAGTATCGACACATCTCCTGTACCCTCAAGCACCTGATTGTCAAGTCTCCAGAAGCCGAAGCTCTTGCCGGTAAACCGTGCATCGTCTGCAGGGATAAGGAGAATGTCGTTTACATATCCGTTTTTAAGTGCCTGATATTCAAGCACGGGAGTATATGTTCCCTTCTGCGGCACGTCAATCATCATTATTGAACCGTGGCTTGTAAGGGTAACACGTGTTCTGTAGGACTGAATCCAGAGACTGTCCGCATAGAGCTTTGAATCGAGAACATACTTCATACCTTTATAAAGCCAGGGTGATGTATTATTCTCCGCAAACTTATCATCCTTTGAAAAACGTGCAAGAGACAAGGTATCTGCAACATAGCCCTCGCCGTCAATCTCCGCTGTGTCCTGTATGAAGTTTGTTTTTATCGGAATATCCTCGGCTGCACCGTATGCACCATATCCGAATTTATATATTTTTGCGGTGAGGGGAACTTTTTTTGCAATGGTTATCTCGCCTTCACCCACAACAGCATCGCCATATTCGGGAGTTACCGTTACCTTTATCTTTGCCTTACCTTCGGAAACGCCCGTTACAACACCTGTTGATGCATCTACCGTTGCAACATTCGCATCAAGGCTTTCATATACCGCAGTATACTTTTCTGTATAAATCTGTCCGTCTGTAAACTTAAGATTAAGGGAAGCATTCGCAGTTTCGCCGATATAAATTTCAGAATTGTCAAAGCTTATATCTGCACTTCCGAGCACGGGGATATCAACCTCACCCGGGAGGAAGAGGTCAAAGGAATTGATCGAAAGCTCTATCTTGTTTGAGCCTGAGGCAGAAGAGGATATATTCTGACCGTCACAGTCAAAAACGAGATAATATCTCTTCTTCTCCAATGTTACCTTGTCAAATACCTTGCGTTCTGTTGTTTCATCGGGGGTTACTTCCTGCATATCAACCGTTCCCAGCTGATAGTTTTCACGGTCAACATCACGAAGGTCACGGATATAGAGAGAAACTCCGCTCTGCCCCTCAAGCACCTGATTGTCAAGTCTCCAGAAGCCTATTCCTCCGGATGTTTTTTCAATAAATCTCGCATCGTCCTCGGGAACGAGAAGGATATTGTTTACATATCCCGTGGCAAGTGCCTGATAATTGAGAGCAGGGATATATTCGCCGGCAACAGGCACATCAACGGCTATCATAAAGCCGAAGGTTGTCACCGTGGCTCTTGTTTCCCACGCCTGTATCCACAGCTCTCCCGATTTGAGAGCCGAAGTGGTCACATACTTCATACCTGCAAAGAACCATGGAGCAGAATTTACCGTTGCAAGCTTTTTGTCCTTTGCAAAGCGTGCGATTGAAATTGTGTTTGCAACATAGCCTTCACCGTCAACCTCCGCTGTGTCCTCGGCAAAGTTTGTGGAAATCGGAATGTCGCTATTCAGTCCGTAGCTTTCATAACCAAAGTTATAATGAAGGCTTTGAGGCTCTTTTTCCGATTCAACGGTGATTTCCACCTCTGTTGTGACGGGAGAGCCCGAAACTGTTGGAGTTACGGTTATCTTTATCTTTGCTTTGCCATCGGAAACACCTGTGACAACGCCGTTTGCATCTACCGTTGCAACATTTTCATCAAGGCTTTCATATGCAACGGTGTGGGGGTCTGAAAATTCCGAGCCGTCTTCATATTTAAGTGCAAGCGCTACCGTTGCGCTGCTTCCCGGAGCGATTACATCGCTTGAAAGAGAAGCTTCAACTGTTTTGAGGGAAGGAACTTCAACAGTTCCGGGTACTGCAAGCGTGAAGGAGCGAAGAGCAAGCTCTATCTTATTGTCCGATGAAGCCGAGGTCTGCGTTTCTGCCGAGTCGAAAATAAGATAGTATCTCTTTTTCTCCAAGGTTACATTATTAAATACCTTGTATTCGCTCTTATCATCCGGGGTTACTTCCTGCATATCGAGAGTGCCGAGAGTGTATTTTTCACGTGTTGCCTCACCCATATCACGGAAGACAGCGGTTGCACCTGCAGTACCTTCAAGAACTGCAGGGTCTTTGTCAAGATTCCAGAAGCCGACGGGTCTTGTGGCGGTTTTGGAGGTTATGAATGAATCGTCCTCGGGAATGAGGATGATGTTATTTACATAACTGTTTGCAAGTGCCTGATATTCAAGAACGGGGGTATATTCTCCCGCTTCCGGCACATCTATCATAAGCATAAAGCCATAGCTTGTAAGGGTAAGGCGTATGTTGTATGCCTGCGCCCAGAGCTCATTTTCCTTGAGCTTCATATCAAGGACATAGTGCATACCTGCCGCAAGCCAGGGGGCAGAGTTTGTGGTCGCAAAGGTCTTGTCCGTTGCAAAACGTGCAAGGGAAAGGGTGTTTGCAACATAGCCCTCCTCTCCCACAGCCGCTGTGTCTGCCGCTGCCGTGGTGCTCATCGGGATAACGCTTGATGCTCCGAATGCACCGTAGCCGAAATTATATTTATACGACTGTCTTTCCGTGCTCTCTTCTGCAAATGCAATTTGCGGCATAAAGGATATGAGCATACAGAGAGACAAGACAAAGCTTAAAATTCTTTTCATTTTCGCTTCTCCTTTCAGGGACAATTGTAGGGGAAGATATTATCTTCCCACGGGCGGATAATATCCGCCCCTACACGGTAGGGAACGACCTGTGTGTCGTTCCGCAGCGGTTTTGTTTTTCCTCTATTATTCAACGGAAATGCTTCCGTCGGAAACCTCTTTTAATGTTCCGTTGTCACTCACTATTGCATAGCCTGTTACTTCAACCGTACCATCGGTATCGTTTGTGAGTGTAAACTGGCTCTTATCTGTGAGCATCGGGATTTTCTTGCCGCCGAATATGATTCCCTTTTCAACTGCATCGGAAAATCCGATAAACTCTGCCATAACAGCGGTATCTTCTCCTGCAGGAAGTGTGCCGAGGAGAATCTTTCTCATTGTCTTTCCCAGGGTGGGAGCACTATCGCCGTATACAGCTGTGACTGTTGCGGTCTCCCAGGCCGAGAAGGTATATGTGCTCTCTGTTGAAACGATTTCATCGTTCTTTGTCCAATACATAAATACCTTGCCCTCGGGAGCATTTGCAGTACATACAACATTGTCGCCGTATGCGTAGCTTTCCTCTGCACCGTTTACGGTTATCTTTATATTCTTTTGGAGGGGTGCATATTCTGCAACGTAAACGCCGTTTCCTGCATCTGCCCAGCCTGTTGCCTGACCGTAGCCCGGAAGGCTCGGGAGTGTGTCACCGTCCATAAGCTGACCGTTTGCGTTGTAATATTCCTTTGCCGAGCTTTCTGCACCTGCTTCTTTATATACTGCGATAAGATTGTTTGCTTCTGCATATGCCTTGTATGTAAAGGAGGCATTGTATGAAACTATCTGCTTTTTATTTGTTGCGCCCTTTGCCCAATAGAGGAAGTTATATGTTTTATCGCCTCTTGTCACACTCACGGGTGCTGATACGGAAACTGTTTCGCCAAGGGTGATTTCTCTTGTTTCAATTATATCTTCTTCCGAATCTTCGCCACCGGCTCCGTAAATCGCAAAGGCACGAAGTGTTGCACCACCGCCGATAAATTCCTCTTCGGTGTAGTCGAATTCCTTCTCTACTTTTTCCGAAACAGTTACCGGGTCAAGCTCAAAGGAACGAAGAGCAAGCTCTATATAGTTTCCCGATGAGTCCGTGGTCTGGGTCTCTGCCGAGTCAATAAAGAGGCAGTATCTCTTCTTCTCCAAAGTTACGGCCTTAAATTCCTTGTATTCGCTCTCATCATCGGGAGTTACCTCCTGCATATCTACGGTTCCTATCTGATACTTGTCTCTGATTGTCGTACCCATATCACGCAAAACAGCTGTTGCGCCTGCAGTACCTTCAAGAACTGCAGGATCTTTGGCTGTATTCCAGAATCCGATCGGAGAGCTTGTGCCTGCTTTTTCCTTTATAAAAGGATCGTCCTCGGGAATGAGGATGATGTTATTTATATAACCGTTTGCAAGTGCCTGATATTCAAGAGTGGGGATATACTCTCCCGCTACCGGCACATCTATCATCATCATAAAACCGTAGCTTGTAAGAGGAAGGCGTATTTTCCACGCCTGTATCCAAAGCTCGTTTTCCTTTAACTGCATAGTATTGACATAGTGCATACCGTCAACACGCCACGGTGCAGTTCCGATATTCGCCCACTTCCCGTCAGTATCAAATCTTGCAAGAGACAGGGTGTCTGCAACATAGCCTTCTCCGCCAACCGACGCAGTATCGGCTGCCGCTGTGGTAGCCATTGGAATAACATCCGATACACCATAAGCACCGTAGCCGAAGTTATACTTTATTGCTTCATCGGCACTTCTTTTCACAACAGGAATTGTGGCTTCAACAGAAATCGGATCTCCATAATTTTTCGGAGTTACGGTAACCTTGATTTTTGCAGTACCTTCGCTTACACCGGTAACAATACCCTTTGAATCTACCGTAGCACAATCATTCATACTTTCGTATGCAACAGTATACTCGTCTGTAAATTCTTTTCCGGTATCAAATTTGAGTGCAAGCTTTGCTTTGGCTGCCTCATTAACATAAATTGAATTACTGCCAAATGACACATCAACGGTTTCGAGTACGGGAAGATTCAGCTCAAAAGAGCGAAGGGATATCTCTATCTTATTTCCCTTACCTAAAGTGCTTTCCGAATCCACTGTCTGTCCGTCGCAATCAAAAATAAGATAGTATCTTTTCTTTTGGAGAGTCACGCTGTCAAATGTTTTTGTCTCAATTTCTTCATCGAAAACAGTCTCCTGCATATCAAGAGTTCCAAGCTGATAGTTTTCACGGTCAACATCACGAAGGTCGCGAAGGTACACAGAAACCCCATCAGTTCCTTCACAGCTTTCGTTTTCTGTTCTCCAGAAACCAATTCCGCCCTTATTTGTTATCTTTTCAACAAGTCGTGAATCGTCCTCCGGAACAAGAAGAATATTATTTATGTAGCTTTTTTCCAAGGCCTGATAATTGAGCGTGGGAATATATTCTCCTGCCACAGGAACATCAATTGCTATCATAAAGCCATAGGTTGTTACCGTAGTTCTTGTCCGATAAGCCTGAACCCAAAGCTCTCCGGACTTTATTGCGGAATCATAGACATACTTCATGCCCGCAAAAAACCACGGAGAAGTATTTACTGTTGCAAGCTTCTTATCAAGAGAATAACGTGCAATTGATACGGTATCTGCAACATATCCCTCATCGCCCACAGCCGCAGTATCCTGCGTGAAATTTGTTTTCATCGGGATATCGCTTGTTGCACCGTAAGCTTCATAACCGAAGTTGTATTTAAGAGGGGTTATTTCTGCCGGAGCTTCCGCAGCCTCTCCTTCCGATGCAAACACAGTCGGCAGCATTGTACAGATAAGTGCAAGTGTTAAAACCATACTTAAAAATCTTTTCATTTTTGTATCCTCCCTGAATTTTATAAATGTTACAAAAGTATTTAACTATACATTTTAATTCTATCATTACATATATTCCATTTGTGAAAAATCGTATGTTTTTTTAATTTTTTTCTGTTGACTTCAAGGGTGCCGGATGATAAACTGAATATATACCGCAAAGGAGGAAAAGGGTATGCAAGAATTTGCACCGTTAAGTGAATATTTCCCTATGGAATTTGCCTTTGCACGCCGTGTTTTCGACATATATAAATACCCTTTCTGCATTGTCGCAAAGCCGTTTGGTGAACATAACGGTTTAAAACTTCAACGCCACGACTTTGTGCAGGCGTGGTATTGTGTGGAAGGGGAGTATATCCACTTTGTGGGAGACAAAGTATATTACTGCAAGGAAGGCTCTTTTGTTGTAGTCCCACCCGGAGTGGGACACAACTTCATAATCCGAAAAGAGGATCACGTTGTTCTCGCTTGCATTGAAGCCACAGCCTTCTTTTTCCGCAGTGCTCCCGAGGAGCTTCGCACCGATGCTGTAACAGCCTTGTTTCTCCACTCCTTTGCAAATGAACTCAAATTTCAACCGCCGCTTTTCGTTGAGCTTTCGGGAGAAGAGAGAAAGGTCTTTGAATCCACTCTCCTTCAGCTTGCAAAGTATGACTACACAAAAACACTTCCCAATATTCTTTCCATACGCAAAAAGCTTTGTGAGCTTTTTCACCTTCCCACCTTTGCTCTCTCCGAAAAGCAAAAAACGCAGGCGGAGAAAATTATAAAAATGAAGCTCTTTCCCATAATGGATTCGCTTCTTTATATGAACAAAAATTTCGGCTCACGGATAGACAGCGAAAAGCTCTGCTCCGTTTCCGCAATGTGCTATTCCGACTTCTTCAAGTATTTTAAAATCGTCTGCGGAACTACATTTACCCTGTACCTCCGTCAGCTCCGTGTGCAGATGGCAAAATATTTTATTGTTTTTTCGAGATATTCCCTCGACTATATCGCCGATATCTGTGGGCTTTGTGACAGAACATATATGTCAAAGCTTTTTACAAAGTATTTTGGCTACACAATACGTGAAGAAAGGACGGGGCAGGAAAAAAACAGGCATAACTACCCGTTTTTCTTAGCCGACCACGACACGGTGGAGAGATTAAATTTGGAATTTGATTTATAAACAAAAAAAAATGAGCCTTCCACCACGGAGAAGACTCATTTTTTTCTTACTTTCACAAGATATTTCATGTGACGGAAGCCATCACGGAAAGAGCGTATGTGTGGTTTCCCTTCTCTTCTGTCACAACGGAGAGGGGTGGGGATTTCGCAAATTCTTGCTCCCGATTTTGCAAATTTACATATTATCTCACTTGCAAATTCCATACCGGGACAGGAAAGACCGAGCCTCCTTGCCGCTTCCGTTTCAAAACCGCGGAGACCGCAATGGAAGTCACCCACCTTTGCCCCGGACATAAGCCGCCCGAAAAAAGAGAGGAAGGGTACACCGAAATACTTATGGTGAAAAGGCATTGCACCTTTTTCTATTCCGCCGAGAAATCTGTTTCCCATAACAAGCTTGTTCCCCTCACGAAGCTTTGCAACAAAACCATCGAGGTTGAGAAAGTCATAGCTTCCGTCACAATCGCCCATTATTATATATTTCCCCATTGCTTTTTCTATTCCGCCACGAAGTGCCGCACCGTAGCCCTTTTCTTTTATATGACACACTCTCGCACCGAGACTTTCCGCAATTTCCACGGATTTATCACAACTTCCGTTATCGGCAACAAGTATTTCAGCACTTATTTCCGATTTCAAAATGTATTCTTTCGCTTCATTTATACAAAAAGCAATGGACTTTTCTTCGTTTAAGCAAGGCATAAGGATAGTAAGCTCATATTGCATTTTATCCTCTCCCTTCTTTATCCTAAAAACTGTTGTTTGTCGTTACTTTCATTTTACTACATCATTTCAATAAGTTCAACATACTTTTCAAATCTTGACCTTTCTTCCAAAATGTGATAAACTTGTACAAAAAATGTAAAGAAGGTATATTTTATGTTCTGTCCGAAATGTGGTGCAAATGTTCCTGATGCGTCTGCATTCTGCCCGGGTTGTGGTTCTTCGGTATCATCTGCAACAGCATCCCGTCCCGGTGCACCTTCAATCGACACTCCTAATTATGACCCCACAGCACCCCGTCCCGTATCAACCCGTTCTTACGGCTCTTCGGCAAAATCAAGGGGACTCAGCAAAAACCAGTATCTCAAAACCGAAGCTCCCGAAAATATCAAAAAACTTGCAAAGTCAACTTATCTCATTTTTGCGGTCGCCGCAATTCTTGCAGGGCTTTGTCTTTTCTCGGCACTCACAACTCCCTTCTATGATCTTCCCCTTTTCTCCGTTGTCTTTGACACCTTAGGCACAGACATTGAGGATGAGTGGAAAGAAGAAGTTGAAGACAGAGAAGCCGAAGAGGCAAATTATCGTGCAATGAGAGATGCAGGGTATATTTCTTCCGCAGAATACGAAAGTCGTATGGACGAGCTTGATATGTATATGGAATTCGCAGAAGATCCCACTATCAATAATGTGGGAACTCTGATAGACGAAACCGAGAAACGTGCAGGTATTCTCGCCGAATCCGATGAATTTGCATGGGCACCAAGACTCTACAACGTTGTTATAATCACACTTTATTTTATAACCATTATGATTATCGGCTTTGCATTCCTCTCCGCTTATTTAAAGAGTACTGTCAGCGCCGTGTTCACCGCAATCTTTGCGGCACTTTTCGGATTCTCAATGTCTCCCTCAATTCTTGCATTCCTCGCAGTTGTCTCGGCAATCGTCCTTGCCGTTGTCTGCACACGGATAAACAAAGCCTACAAATCTTAAATTTAATTTATATGGTAAAAACCTCGCAGCCTTTCGACTGCGAGGTTTTGGTCTGTTTTGTTTTAAAGTTGTTCTTATCTTGTTTTTTTAACAAAGCTTTCGCCTTTTTCCTTAAGTGCTTTTACCTTCGCACCGTGGAAAGTAAGTGCTCCTGCAATTCCTGTTGCAATATAAGACACAAGGGCAGCGTATGCCCAGAGAGAAAGACTTACTTCTGTCTCAACGCTTGCACCTGCGGCTGCAGCACTTCCTGCGGCTGCGATGCTGTCTGCATTGATAACAACGAGTATCCATGCAACGATGCAAAGTACAGGTACTGCAATTGCAAGAAGTCCTTTTTTCTCTTCAAGCTGCTTTACATAGTTCATTGCAATAAGAGCTACCGGTCCGATTATGAGGAAATAGCCGAATATGGTGTTCATAGCAGCCGCAAAACCTCCAAAGCTCTGGGATGCGCTGCTTGAAGCTTCAACTCCTGCCATCTCAACATTTGCCGTTGTCGTAAACTCTCCCCAGGTAAAAACCAAAGTGAGAATAGAGAGAACACAAAGAACTGCGATTATGTTCTTCTTCACAAATTCCATTCCGATTCACCTCCTTTAATTGAGTTTGAAAAGAGGTTTTTCCTCAGATCAACCGAATATTGCGCCGAGAAGTCCGCCGCCTGTGGTTTCCTTTGTTTCATTTGCACCTGTTGACATCTGCTTCGGGGCACTTTCCTTTGTTCCGGCAACAGGGCTTACCCAAATCTTTCCTGTACCCTTGTATACATTCACAAAGCCTTCTCCGCTGACGAGAGAGCCGAGAAGTCCCTTTGTTGCCTTTTCCACACCGAGTTCAAGAGAGCCACTCCAGCAAACAGCCATACTTCCGTCGAGCTTTATTGTATCGTTTTCAAGCTCTATTTCAACAAGCTCTTCAAGGGGCACATAGCTCTCAAGCGCAACAATGCCGCTTCCGGTGAAGCAAAGGTTATATACACCCTCATCGGAGAGAAGAGCTGTGCTGAGACTTGAGGAAATCTGCTTGACCGAATGTTCAACGCCGCCTTCGCTTGCAAGGAACATTCCATCTTCAATTACAAGACCGCCGGGGCCCCAGCTTGCAACATCCTGAAGGAGAATATGCTTATATGTAGGCTCGAGGATTACCTGACCTACTCCGCTGTATTCAGGCTTTACCGCAGTTTCGTTTGTAACCGCCGCCTTTACCATTGAGCCCAAAAAGCCCTTTGCACCGCCCTTGATGCCTGTTTCCATCGAAACGTTTCCGAGCATCATCTGCATAGCACCTGCCTGAGTTTTAACGCCCTTTGTTCCGTCGAGATTTATCTCTACCTGACGAAGCTTTACGTTCATCTGACTTGCAAAATATGCGGCTGTTGCTCTCGGATAGCTCACGCTCAAATCCTTCTGATGCTCAATTACCTTGAACATACCTGCTTCCGCCACTACCTTGCGGTTGTCGCTCATCCATCCGTTCATTCTGATTGCCATAATTATTTTCTCCTTTATTCTTTATTTTCACGGATTATTCTCCGTATTGTTTTTTCCGAATAGTTGTACTTCACGGAAAGTGCTCGGATGTTTTTTCCGTCATACTCCTTAATGACTTCCTTTTTTAGACTTTCATGGCTATAAAAGCGCACAGGAAAACAAATCTGTTGTCCGCGAAACATTTCGTATATTCCGACAGCGGCTTCTATCCCCATCTTATCAGCTATTTCACGATAAACTGTGTTAAGAAGTTCCAAATCAATCTCTGACATCCGCACCACCCTATGTCCACCTGCCCCACACTTTATATTTTGCATATACTATACTCAAAGTATCGGACAAATGTATGTCACAGTAAATAAAAACATGACATATTTTCTTATATTTTAGCAAATATCTCCACCAAAGTATAATCTCAAAGCTCTTGTGTTTGTCCGTTAAATGTTCGGTAAAACGTGATAGTTGAAATCTTTAAAATAATATGTTATCTTATATAAGGAGGTGGGAACATGTCTGTATATTCTATTGATGAACTCCGTGTGATTGTAGGCGATGTTGCCTGCCGCTACGGCGTTAAGAAAGTGGCTTTATTCGGCTCTTATTCAACCGGCACACAAACACCGGAAAGCGATATTGATTTGCTCATTGACAAAGGCGAGCTCAAAGGTCTTTTTATGTTCAACAGCTTTGTCAATACTCTTCGTGAAAGGCTTGACCGGAATGTTGATGTTATAACGTACTCAACACTTGAGCGTTCACTTATCCGTGATTCTGTAAAAAACGAGGTAGTTCTGTATGAACAGTAAAGATGTTATTGTTTTGAAGAAAATCGTTCAATACTCTGATGAAATTGACGCAACGATTTCACGTTTCAGTCTGACACAGCAAACATTTGCGGAGGATTTTGTTGCCCGGAATGCGATTTCTATGTGCATTCTTCAGATAGGAGAACTGGTTAATAAGCTTTCCGAAGAATTCAAAACTGTAAACAATAAAATGCCGTGGCGTGAGATAAAAGCAATGCGTAACATTGCGGCACATAATTATGGTGAAATTGATATAGATATTCTATGGGAAACCGCAACAAGTGACATTCCTCTGCTCAAAGAATACTGTCAGAGTTTTATAGGTTAGAAATATTCATTCTATTTTCGCGAGGTGACTTTTACTTTGAAAATCAAAGAACTTTTTTCCGCCCGGGATATGACAGAAGGTCGTCCCTGGAAGAGAATTGCGGAATTTGCAATTCCGATGCTTATCGGAAATATTGCACAACAGCTTTATAATACCGCCGACTCCGTCATCGTCGGAATCTATGTCGGTGACAATGCACTTTCCGCCGTAGGAAGCGCGATGCCTATTCTCAATCTCCTTCTTGCAATCTTCGTAGGTATTGCAACGGGTGCAGGTATCGTCATAAGCCAAAGCTTCGGCGCAAAGGACAGAGAAGGCCTCTCCGTCAATATCGGAAATTGCATATCTCTTGCCGGAATTGCAACTGTCTTAATTATGATTATAGGTCCTCTTGTAACAAGACCTCTGCTTTCCCTGCTCAGCACTCCGCCATCAATATATGAATGGTGTGCTACATATCTCAACATCTATTTCATCGGAATAGCAGGCTTTTTCTTCTATAATATGCTTTCGGGAATCCTCCGCGGACTCGGCGATTCCTTTTCTGCCCTCGTTTTCCTTTTGATTTCCGCAGCACTCAACGTTGTTCTTGACCTTCTCTTTGTCGCAAAGCTCGGTATGGAGGGTGTAAGCGGCGTTGCGCTTGCAACGGTTATTGCCCAGGCCATTTCAGCAGTCCTCTGCTATTTAAAGCTTATGAGTATGCGAAATATTTTTGACTTGAATCTCAAAACCTTAAAGCTTGTCGGAGCAAATACAAAGCGGATTATAAAGCTCGGTGTTCCCTCCGGTATCACACAGGGCATATTCGCAATGTCAGGTATGGTAGTAATGTCACTTACCAACCACATGGGCGAAATGGTGGTTGCCTGCAACGTTATCATAATGCGTGTTGACGGCTTTGCAATGCTTCCCAATATGACCTTCGGTCAGGCAATGAGCGTTTTTGCAGGACAGAACGTAGGTGCAAAAAGATTTGACAGGGTAAGCGAAGGAACACGTCAGGGTCTTTTTATGGGTCTCGGATTTTCCGCTGTCATAACCGTCATTCTTCTCTTCTTCGGAAAATATCTCTTTGAAATATTCACCGATACCCGTGAGCTCATTGACCTTGCGGTAAATATGATGCAGATTTTAGCCGCAGGCTATCTCTGTGTAGCGGTAACACAAATTCTCGGCGGTGTTATGCGAGGTGCAGGCGATACTGTCACTCCTATGTGGATTTCCATTATCTCCACCGTTCTTCTTCGTGTGCCGGCAGCATATATCATCGCGCATTTCTCCAAAACTCCGGAATTTCCACACGGTGCGCCCTATGCTCTCTTCCTTTCGCTTCTCATAAGCTGGTCTCTCGGTATGTTAATATCAATAACTGCCTTCCGCTTCGGCAAATGGAAAAATAAAATGAGAAATCAAATATAACTTTCTCTTGTGGAGGAAAACAATATGAAGAAGTATATGAACTTTCTTCTGTGCTTTGCAAGCGGTGCCGCAACCGGTGCCTGCCTTATGTTGCCTTCATTGGGTTTTCTCGTATTCGCAACTGCCGTTCCTGCATTTGCCATACTCCGCAAACACCTGAAAATCCGCTATTGTCTCACTTTCGTCCTCGCCCTTTGTATGGTCGGATATTTCCCGGCGTTCTCTATAGATGCCGGATTTGACCCACAAACAAACTTCTCACTCAATCTTGCAGTCTTTGCCATAATCTGTCTTGTCCACGGAACAGTCCTTACCTTTGCTCTCTTTATGGGACTCCGGCTTCCCTCGCAAAAATATTTGAGACCTTTGTATGTAGCACTTTTGTGGGCAGGTGCAGAATGGCTTCTCGGATACGGTGCTTTTGCCTGGCCTACTCTGCGACTGAGCCTTGCAATATGGAAATATCCGTTCCTTTTCGGAAGCGCACGCTTTTTCGGTCAGCTCTTTGTAAGTGCCGTTATAATCGCGGTAAACTACCTCCTTTCAAGAGCGATAGGCTGTAAAACAACAAAAGCGGCTTCAAAAGCCGCATCGGTTGCTCTCGTTGTCTTTATCCTGAATATCGTCTGTCCACTTTTCTTCCCCTCTGCCGAAAAGGCAGATACCTCTGTTGCCCTTGTGCAAACAGGCTACAATCTGGTGGATGGATATTCTCAATCGGAAATTTCCCGAAAATCCCGTGAGCTTGCCGATATAGCGGCGAAAACAAATCCCGACCTCATCGTGCTCCCGGAAAGCTCGGTTCCCGGCACTTTTGCGGAAGGCGAACCCACAAACCTCTATCCCTGGGGCGAGGTTTCCTTCACCGCAAAAGGCTCAATGCTTGCCTGCGGACTCCGAAACAATCATTCCGTTGTTTATCACTTCACCCCTGAAGGAAATCTCACGGATATGAGAAAAAAGCTTCTCGAAGTTCCGTTTTTTGAAAACGGAGTAAATGCTCCCTTCCGCTGGACTTCAGAGCCTCCCGAACCGCCCATCGAGGCAAAATCCGGAAAACTCGGAATTATGATATGCTATGAAAGTATGTTCTCCTCTTTTGCAAGAACTCACGCATTAAACGGCGCAGAGGCCTTCTGTGTTGTCACAAATGACTGTTGGTTCACCACCCCTCTTGCACAGAATCTCCACCTTGCCCACGGTGTTTACCGCGCCGTTGAATCGGGGAGATACCTCGTCCAGTCGGCACTTAACGGTGCAACGGCAATAATTGATTCAGATGGAAAAGTTCTTGCCGCCCTTGACACGGGAAATCCCGGAATTCTCTATGGAAAAGTGAGTATGAAGCCCGTGGACACCCTGTATCTCCTTTGGGGCGATTGGTGGTTAGGCGCAGGACTTATAGTGATTGCAACGCTGAGTATAATAATAACAAAATGCAGAAAAAAATCCGTTCAGGAAATTTCCTGAACGGATTTTTTTGTACTTGATTTTCTTTGTGTTCTCGCTTCGTAGAGGCGTGAGGCAAATGCCTCCCTCCGGGAGGGAGCCTTGTTTATGCCGTTACGTTTTATTTTTCTACAAATTCGAGAACTCTCTTTAAGAGAACTGCAACCTCTGCTCTTGTTGTGTTGTCGTTCGGTGCGATGAGGTTGTTCTTACCGTTGACAAGACCTGCGGAAATAAGTGCCGAGACTGCTTCTTTGGCGTAATCGGGAACGGAGTCGAAATCCGCGTATTGCGGGCGGATGATATCCGCCCCTACAAGGGTGTCCGAATCCTTGAGTACACGATATACCATAAGCATCATATCGCAACGTTTG